>NZ_JBEMBC010000039.1:0-24325 GCF_040274425.1 Carnobacterium sp. | reverse complement strand
TACGCAAAAAAATACCCCCAGTATAGTAAAGTAGAATTTTTATTATTTCTACTGTCTACTATATTGGGAGCATATCAAGACTGATAAAGTCTAATTTATAGTTTTTTTTGTTGTTTTAAATTAGTATGAATACTTCATAAAATTGCTTTAGGAACATAGAGTGCTTGTAGACATATAAAAATTTAATAAAATAATGTTTGTTTTAAAACATTGTATTATTTAGAATGAATTCTTATTTGTATTGATTATCATTATTCTTATTTAGAAAAAAACGTTATTAAATAAGGGTTTTTTATACCCGAATGTGAACTAAAAAAATTTACTCTGTAAATTTAATGTTAAAATTAAGGATAAGTGACAAGAAAATGGCAAAAAGGGTAGTAATTTTAAAATGGATGTTTTATAATAATCTTGTAAGGCATTTCATAGTTTCATTAACAGTCCTCAATTTTTTTGAACGATCTATCTGATTAAAAAAGGAGAGAATAACATATGGTAACTTTATATACATCGCCTAGTTGCACATCATGTCGTAAAGCAAGAGCTTGGTTAGAGGAAAATAATATTACTTATAAAGAAAGAAATATTTTTTCTGAACCACTGACGATTGGTGAAATTAAATCAATCTTAAGAATGACAGAAGATGGTACAGAAGAAATCATTTCGACTCGTTCTAAAGTATTTCAAGAACTAAATGTCGATCTTGATGACTTACCTTTAAATGAATTGTTTGATTTGATTCAAGATAATCCAGGACTTTTACGTCGACCAATCATGGTAGATGAAAAGAGATTACAGGTTGGATACAACGAAGATGAAATCCGTCGCTTCTTGCCTCGTGAAGTAAGAGCACTTGAATTAAAACAGGCACAACTAATAGTTGGATATTAGTTGTGAGGTAAAACTACACATCTCAAGGGTGTTGTAGTTTTTTTTTGGCACTTTTAACTTTACATTTTATTTATTTCCTTTAGAATGGTTATATAGATTATTCATTAGTTGGAATGTTTTAACGATGAAGAAGAGAAATGAGGTGTAGGACTATGGAAATGGAACACATTAACGAAAACACCATCCGTGTATTAATTGAAAACGCTGATTTGGAAGAAAGAGGCGTAACATTTTTAGATCTTTTAGGAAACCACAAACAAATTGAAAATTTCTTTTATAGTATCTTAGAAGAAGTGGATGTAGACGAACAATTCCATGAATCTGATGCCATAACATTTCAAGTATTGCCAAATGGAAATGGTCTAGAATTGTTTATCAGTAAAGGTGGTCCATTAAACGACCAATTAGACTTTTCTTCAGCATCTGAGAATCTTAACTCAGATGAATTCTCTCAATATATAAAAAAACAAATGGTACAAAATTTAGAAAAATCCGAAGCTGAGATTGATGAAACTGCAAATCACATTGAAGATGAAACAAAAGAAGTTGTTTTGAGATTTAATCAGTTTGAAGATATGATTGAATTATCAAAAATGATGCATGTAGATAAAGCACGCTCTAATCTCTTTCTCTACAAAGAAGGCTATTATTTGAATCTAGTCTTTTTCGTTAGTGAAATGACTGAAAGAAGTGCGGAAGAAGAAATTGCTCTTGCACTAGAGTTTGCTGAAAAAACACCTGTTACCCAAGGGATTTTAGAAGAACATGGAAAAATGCTTATGGAAAAAAATGCCTTAGAATTAACGCGTCATTACTTTAAATAAACTAAATAGTATTAAATTGGGAATCAAAGAAAGTTCATCTTTCTTTGATTTTTTTTGTTTGTTATTAGCGATCTCCCTTTCTTTGCGGATAGTTTAAATAGAATGCAAAGAGAGGAGATTAATTAAAATGCTAATTGCGGTAAATAAGGGAAATCAGTATGTTAATGCATTGGATGAGCAGAAAAATAAAAATCGAAAAAAAGATTATTACTGTCCGAGTTGTAAAGAACCGGTTTTTCTTAAAAAAGGATTAATCAAACAAGATCATTTTACCCACTTTCAAAAAAGTGATTGTACTGTTTTTTCAGAAGGAGAAACCCAAGAGCATATTTTAGGAAAAAATATACTTTATCGTTGGTTCACACAACAAGAAATACCTTGTCAACTTGAAGCTTATCTACCAAATTTAAAACAACGTCCGGATTTATTAAACTGGTTAGATGAACAGACGCCAGTAGCTTTAGAGTTTCAATGCAGTGCTCTTTCTGCTGAAAGAATGATTGAACGAACATCAGGCTATACTAAAAATGGCTATAGAGTTTATTGGATATTAGGACAAAATTTCCACTTAAAAGATAAATTAACGAATTTTCAGCGATTATTTATACAGGAACATAACAAAATAGGATGCTACCTTTTAGAACTGCATGTAGAAACAAACGATATTGTCATCCGTTATGGCATCATTCAAGAAGGAAATTCAGCATGTATAATTTCTCAATGTCGTCATTTAAAGATAGATGAAAGCACTAGTTTAAATACCGTAATGCAGCAGATCATTCTTTACTCAACAAATACCCAAATAGAATCTAAAAAAAAGTTGATTCAAAGTCATTATTATTTAAATAGGGGAAGGAACTATCAAGTACCGATAATAGTGGACTTTCAAAAATACATTTATAAAAAAGGTGATTCGTTGGTTTCTTTGCCTCTAGAAGTGTATCTGCCCGTGAAAAATCAATTATTTATCAAAACACTTTCTTATTTTTGGAAATACCAGTTTCTAGAATGGATAATGGAAAGAAACAGTGGGGATATTATATCTAAAAAAGAAATTGCTCGAAAAGCTACAATAATGATAATAAATAATGAGCTCAATTTTTATGTTATGCCTCTCATCTCTGATGAAAGTAAAAGAAAGTGCATCACTCATTTTGTAACGTTATTGAATGAAAGAGGCTTATTAATAGCTATTTCTCAGTCAGAGTGGATGGTACAAAAGGAGCCACAGAGGTATAAAAACGAAAAAGAAAAGATAACTGAATTTTTAAAATTAGATAGTTCTCTTATCATGGATTCATAAGAAGGCGAATTAAAGGAATTTCTTTATTTTAAGGCAGTTTATGGTAAGATTGATGATAAGATAATTCCTAGGAGGTCTTTTAATGAGTGAATCAAAAAAACTGCCAATAAGAAATAAATTACCTAATGAATTGACATGGGATCTAGAAGTGATTTTTCAATCCGATGATGATTTTAAACAATCTTATAAAGAACTTGAAAAAAAAATAGAGTCTGTGAAATCTTATAAAGGAACACTTAGTAACGGATCAGAAAGTTTTTTAAAAGCTATTCAATCTATTTTAGATTTATCAAATCAGTTGGAAACATTGTATGTCTACGCCCAATTAAAAAATGATCAAGATACCACAAATTCAACCTATCAAGGAATGTATGAACAAGCCAGTAAATTAGCTACACAGGCTAATGAAGCTATTTCATGGTTTGAACCTGAAGTTTTAGAATTATCAGAAGAAAAGATATCCCATTTTTTTAGTGAGAATGAAAATTTAGCAATCTACAAACATTTTATCGAGCAATTAACAGCTGCTAGAAAGCATGTCTTGAGTGCTAATGAAGAAGCTTTGTTAGCAGGGGCAGGAGAAATTTTCAATGCTTCAAGCCGCACATTTAACATTCTAAATAATGCAGATATAACTTTCCCAACCATTAAGGACGAAGAAGGAAATGATATTCAGTTATCGCATGGTGTATATGGCCAATTAATGGAAAGTACAAATCGCTCTGTTCGTGAATCAGCTTTCAAACATCTGTATAAAGTGTATGAAGGGTTACAAAATACATTTTCAAGTACTCTTTCCTCACATGTTAAATACCATAATTACAATGCTAAAGTCCATCACTATCAATCCGCACGTGAGAAAGCATTAAGCAACAATCATATACCAGAAGCTGTATATGATACTTTATTAGATGTTGTTCATGAGCATTTACCTTTACTCCATCGCTATGTTGCTTTGAGAAAAGAGCTACTAGAGGTAGAAGAACTTCATATGTACGATATGTATACTCCGATAAGTGGTGAAGCAGGAATTAAGTATACGTATAAAGATGCTGAAGTAGAAACATTAAAAGCATTAGAACCTCTAGGTGAAGATTACTTATCTGTACTGAAAAAAGCATTTAGCAACCGTTGGATCGACAGTATTGAAAATGAAGGGAAAAGAAGTGGAGCCTATTCTTCTGGATCGTACGATACAAATCCTTACATCTTATTAAACTGGCATGACTCTTTAAATCATTTGTATACGCTGGTCCATGAACTAGGACATAGTGTTCACAGCTACTATACAAGAACAAATCAACCATATGTCTATGGTGATTATTCTATTTTCTTAGCAGAAATAGCCTCCACTACAAATGAAAATATTTTAACGGATTATTTATTAGAAACACAAAAAGATCCAAAAGTTAGAGCTTATGTGCTGAATCACTATTTAGATGGATTTAAGGGAACTATATTTAGACAAACTCAGTTCGCGGAGTTCGAACATTTTATTCATGAAGAAGATGCAAAAGGAACACCTTTAACAAGTGAGTTTTTATCAAATTATTACGGTGATCTAAATGCTCGTTATTACGGACCAGATGTTGTAAAAGATCCTGAAATTGCTTTCGAATGGACTAGAATACCTCATTTTTATTACAATTACTATGTTTATCAATATTCAACAGGATTTTCAGCTGCTACAGCTTTAGCTGCTAAGATCGTCAAAGGTGAAGAGGGTGCTTTAGACAACTATTTAAATTATTTGAAATCTGGAAGCAGTGATTACCCTATTGAAGTAATGAAAAAAGCAGGCGTAGACATGACTAAGAAAACCTATCTAGAAGATGCTATGAAAGTTTTTGAAGCTAGATTAAATGAATTAGAAGAGCTTATTGAAACCTTAAAGTAAAAAACATCAAAAAAAAAGCTGAGCCTATTGGCTCAGTTTTTTTTTGATGTTTGGACTAAAAAATAAATGATTACAATACTTGTAATGAAGTTTTATTAATTGAACGAATACCATGTTTAGAAATCATTTGATTTCTTGCTTCGATGATTAATGGGTTAGGGTTATGCAATGCTTGAAGCAATTCAACTGTGATGCCTTCTTCAATTAATAAACCATGATCTTTATGTTGATCACTAAATAACACACAAGAAGGAGCGTTAAAAGCATTCATTTCACGAGCTACTTTTTGATCAGCTTCAAAAGAAGTTTTTGTGAATTCTAATTCTTTATCTTCAAGAAACATTGAAATGTCTAATTTAGCTTTTTTAGCTACTTCTAAAACAAGAGCTTCTGAAAAAGGTTTCTTTTGTTCAATTAGTGCATCTTGCAGTTCTAGTAAAAAATTACGTCCTTTTTTCTTCCCTTGCATAGTAGCAGCAGAATAATAAAGACAAATATCGTAAGTCACAGAACATATAGCATTACGTAACGTTAAATCACTTTTTGATAAATTATTTGTAGCAAGGTACTGAGTAACGGTACTTAAATTATGAATTGGAATAAAGTGAACGCGTATTTTACCAGTAGATTTTTCAACAAACTTCAAAACTTCTTTTTCAGCTTGTAAGCAACGGGAGTCAATTGGATTAATAAATAAATAAATTTCAATCATTTCATTATGAGTGGATTCATTTTTTGTATGTGTAGTTGAGAACATTTATTTTCACCTTAGCCTTAGTATTTTGATTTTATATTTATATACGTGGTCTTTTTGTTAACAAATATACTTTATCAAAAATAGCTAAAAAAATATAATAAAGGGTCTTGTTTTCGGACTAAAATTCATATGAATTGTAACAAAGTCGCCACATTTTAGGTAAAATCCTTTAACAGCAATGATAAACTGCTATATTGATTCCATCATTCGAACAATTTTATTCTTGGTGGGTCTTTTTTCTATTGAATGTTTCTTTAGAAATTGTTCAAAATACACTTTCCCAATTGCACGAGAGGCTGTTTCAAATTCCAATTCATAATCCTTATTTGTGCCATACGAACTTTCATCTAATACAATAAGCCCTTGAGGAATTTTTTTCTCACATCGCTTAGTTGTTAAGGATCCGAATAAACGTAGATTTTTTGGATCGATTTGTAGTTCAGCAAGTTTATTTGCTACATAGCCATCCGTTTTAATAGTCTTTGAATTTAAAAATTGTTGTGCTTCTTTTAATGATAAAGAGTCAGTTGTTTCTAATAAATCTTCCCCATAAGGTGTTTTTAAGGTTAATTCAGCAGAAGCTGCAAATAATCGAATACGTAAAGCCGAGTGTTTATTTTTTAATTTCCAATCTTTAGTATCATAATAATGATTTTCTTGAGTATAACAATCACTTTCAGACAGGTTTAAGTCCTTTAATAAATTGGTGTATTCTGTTTTTGTTAAACTATTTTTAAATTCAATCTCTACTTGCTGTGTCATTCAGTTATTCTCCTTTTAAATTAATTTAATGAGTTTATTTATTTTATCATTTAATTTCTATTTTAGTATATTTCTTCTTTTAGGGGAAATATGGTAAAATGAAGCCGTATCACACTTTAAATAGTGTAAATCATAAGTTCCTAAAAGAGGGTATAAAATGATGGATCAAAATTGGGAAAATTTTTTAACACCTTATAATCAAGCTGTTGAAGAGTTGAAAATTAAATTAAAAGGTATTCGCAAAGAGTACAGTAGAAGTAATATGCATGTACCAATTGAATTTGTTACTGGAAGAGTAAAGCCAGTGAATAGTATTATTGGAAAAGCTGCATTAAGGAATATTTCTTTTGAAGATTTAGAGACTGAAATGCAAGATATAGCAGGACTAAGAATTATGTGTCAATTTGTAGAGGATATTCATGAAGTAGTAAAGCTATTAAGAAATCGGAATGATATGAAAATCATTGAAGAACGAGATTATATCTCAAACAAGAAAGAAAGTGGTTACCGTTCCTATCATGTTGTATTTGAATATCCAGTGCAATTAATTCATGGTGAAAAAAGAATTCTTGTTGAGATACAAGTGCGGACGTTAGCTATGAATTTTTGGGCAACGATTGAACATTCGTTAAATTACAAATATCAAGGGGAGTTTCCGGATGCCATCAATGTTCGGTTAAAGAGAGCAGCAGAAGCCGCTTTTCAGCTAGATGAAGAAATGTCTCAAATTAGAGAAGAAATCCAAGAAGCACAGCACTTATTTTCTCATAATAAAAGAACAGCGATCAATAAAGCGCCTGAAAACAATGATTTCTTTTAATGCATATTGATTGAAGCTGCTACAGCAACATGTTTAAATGAAAAAAGGGGGGACAACTTTGAAAATAGCAGTAGTTAATAATAATGTTGAGCAATCTTTAAAGCTAGCCGAACAATTTCGTATACTCTGTTTGAAGAACCGTCTTCAGTTAGATGATAAAAATCCAGATGTCGTTGTAACGATTGGTGGAGATGGAACGTTGTTGTCCGCCTTTCATAGGTATGCCCACATGCTTGATCAAGTCCGCTTTGTGGGCGTACATACAGGGCATTTAGGCTTTTATACCGATTGGCGAGATTATGAACTAGAAGATCTCGTTGCAAGTCTGCTTAAGGATAAAGGTGAAAGTGTTAGTTACCCGTTGCTTGATGTAAAAGTGACGTATCAAGGACAAAAGGAACCTTCTCACTTTTTATCCTTAAATGAATCAACAATGAAACGTATAGACGGCACTATGGTGTGTGATGTCTTTATAAAGGACGAGTTGTTTGAGCGGTTTAGGGGAGATGGGATGTGTATCTCAACGCCTACTGGTTCAACAGGTTACAATAAGTCTGTTGGAGGAGCTGTTATCCATCCACGACTTGAAGCATTGCAGTTGACTGAAATTGCACCAATCAATAACCGCGTTTTTCGCATCTTAGGGTCTCCTTTAATTGTGGCACGAGATGAATGGATCAGAATAAAACCACTTACTACAGAAGGATTTGTTTTAACGATTGACCAATTAACTTCTTCTGAGAAGAATATCACTGAATTAACTTATAGCATTGCGAAAGAACGCATTCACTTTGCTCGATACAGACACACTCATTTCTGGAGTCGAGTTGAAGATGCTTTTATTGGAGCGAAAAAAAAATATGAAATTTAGTTGGAGTTATGATTTGCCAACTAGTTTACAAGTGAAGTCATTTCTGAAAACAAAAGGAATTTCACGTAGTTTACTAGCAAAAATAAAGTTTCATGGAGGAAAAATCGAAGTCAATGAAACGGAAGTAACGGTACGCTATCTTTTAAAAGACAAAGATATTGTGCAAGTTACCATCCCTGATGAAGCGCCTCATGAAACAACAGTCCCTATAAATATTCCGATTGATATCGTATATGAAGATGATCACTATTTGGTTGTAAATAAGCCTTATGGGGTAGCTTCAGTCCCTTCTCAAGTACATCCTGAAGGAACGATGGCTAATCGCGTCAAAGGCTATTATGTGCGTCGAAAATACGCTGATCAAGTTATTCATATTGTGACTAGACTTGACCGTGACACCACTGGGCTTATGTTATTTGCTAAACATGGATATGCACATGCGCTAATGGATGCTAAATTAAGAGCCAAAGAAATCACAAAAAAATATACTGCATTGATCAGTGGGCAGTTGGACAAAGCTGAACACGGATTTATTGACGCGCCAATCGCACGAACAACGGATTCAATTATTACTAGAAGAGCTCATGAATCTGGAAAAGAAGCGTTAACTGAATATTGGATCAAAGGATCTTTTCCACAAGCTACTTTAGTTGATATTCAATTGCACACCGGTAGGACTCATCAAATTAGGGTGCATTTTGCCTACATCGGTCATCCATTAATGGGTGATGATTTATATGGTGGTGAAAAAAATATTTGGATAGCCAGGCAGGCGCTGCATTGTAGAGAACTGAACTTTAGTCATCCTTTTACAAATGAACAAATAAATCTTGAACTTGATTACCCAAAAGATATTACCCAATGGCTACATCAACATGAACAGCAAAAGGTTAATAGTTAATGGAATGAACTTAGAAAGGGGTGTAGCCCTTGAAAGAAGTACAAATAGAATTTGAAGAACAAATAGAACAATTAAAGGGTTATTTGGCAGCCCAAGATATTACCTTATTTAGAGAAAAATTTTTAGAATTGCACGTTTACGAACAAAGCCAAGTGTATCTTTCTTTATCCGATAATGAACGATTAAACTTATACAATTTTTTATCTCCTAAAGAAATGGCAGATATGTTTGAAGTTCTTGAGGAAGAGGAAGAGTCCGTTGAAAAATATTTAGAAGAAATGAATCCTCAGTATGCTGCAGATATGTTAAGCGAAATGTATAGAGATAATGCGGTAGATATGTTGAATCAATTAGAACCAGCGACGATCAAAAAATATTTAAATTTAATGCCTTCAGAGGATTCGGAAGGTATTAAAAAGTTATTGAATTATGAGGACGATACTGCAGGTTCAATAATGACAACTGAATACATTTCGATTTTTGCGAATCAAACAATAAAATCAGCAATGGCCATTTTAAAAAAGAAAGCGCCAGAAGCTGAGACAATCTATTATGTGTACGTGGTAGAACTAAATAGAAAATTAGTGGGCGTAATCTCATTAAGAGATTTAATCGTACATGAAGATGATGAAATGATCTCCGACATTATGGGAGACCGCCTAGTATACGTCAATGTGAATGATGACCAAAGAGATGTAGCACGTACAATGCAAGACTATGACTTTTTAGCTATTCCAGTAGTAGACAATGAAGAACGATTAATTGGAATCATCACGATCGATGATATTATTGATGTAATTAATGATGAGGCCGCTAGCGATTACTCTGGGTTGGCTGGGGTCGATGTCGATGAAAAATCTGAAAATCCATTTGTTGTCGCTTCAAAAAGACTTCCATGGTTAATCATATTATTATTCCTTGGCATTGGTACATCTACTTTAATTAGCAATTATGAGGAAATGATCAGTGAGGCAAGTATTTTAGCTGTTTTTATCTCGTTAATTACAGGAACTGCGGGTAATGCAGGAACCCAATCATTAGCTGTGGCTGTCCGTAAATTAGCAGACAGCGACGATAACAAAAGAAGTTTTAGAAAATTGATTTTGAGTGAAATAGCATCCGGGTTAATTACCGGCGTGGTGACGGGAGTTACGATTTTTTTAGCAGTAGGACTATGGCAACAAAATTATATTTTAGGATTAGTAATTGGTATTGCAATGCTGGCAGCTATCACAATTGCCAACCTTGCGGGTAGTTTTATACCTATCTTAATGGAAAGAATAGGATTTGATCCGGCAGTGGCTAGTGGCCCATTTATCACGACACTCACAGATTTAACCAGTGTGCTGATATACTTTAATATTGCTGCATTATTTATGAATTATTTAGTCTAAAAATGCATTATTGAATTAGTAAATACAACTAAACAAGATAGAAGTATTTGCGCTAGAAGAGGATGAACATCTGTGGCAAATAGAAAGAAGAAAAAAAAGATCACAAAAAAACAAAAAGAACAAAGAACAAAATTAATTTCCACCGGTGTCGTACTCTTGTTGGTTTTCTTCATGGGATTATTTTTAGGAGAAAATAAGCAGTCTGATCTTTCTTTA
Source organism: Carnobacterium sp. (assembly GCF_040274425.1). Lineage (NCBI taxonomy): Bacteria > Bacillati > Bacillota > Bacilli > Lactobacillales > Carnobacteriaceae > Carnobacterium > Carnobacterium sp. Next base: position 13,689 of record NZ_JBEMBC010000039.1, on the reverse strand, counting down.
AGTGAAAAAATAGAGCAGTTTAAAGAAGAATTGATCACAATTTTTCAGCCAGAAGAAAAAAAAGAAGTGGATAAGACAAAAAATCAAGAAACAACGATTCGTTTTTTAGATGCAAATCAAGGATCTGCAACTCTTATTCAAGCAAAAGACGGCACAACTATTTTAATAGATAGCGGACGTTATGAAGACAAAGATAAGAAAATTATTCAACAATTAGATGAATATGTCGGAACAGGTGGAACGATAGATCTTCTTATTTTCACCCACAATGATTCAGATCATATTGGGTATGGAGATCTTATCATCAATTATTATGATGTGAAAGAAGTCTGGATGAATGGAAATGATGCCACCAGTAAAATTTACGAGCGGGTATTAGATGCTGTAGATGCAAGTAATGCAGTCTATACTGAACCTAAAACTGGAGAAAAGCATCAAGTAGGGCCTTTTCAAATCGATGTACTAAGTCCTAATGAGCAGTCAGATAATGATCAAAATGATGATTCGATTGTGACAAAAATTACTGTTAATCAAGTAAGTGGATTATTCAGTGGGGATGCCTCTCAGAGTATTGAAAAAGAAATTGTTGAATCTGGAGCAGATGTAACAGCTGATTTCATTTTAATGGGGCATCATGGATCAGACACCAGCACTGGTGAAGAATGGGTTCAGGCAAGTCAACCCGAGTTTGCGGTTTTTTCAGCAGGAGAAAATAATAGCTATGGACATCCTGGTGAAGAAGCGATTGGACGGTTAAAAAAACTGGCTATTCCGATTTATGGAACAATCGAAAATGGTACGATTACTTTAACGGTTCATGAAGATGGAACCTATAGTATTCAAACTGAAAAGGGAGAGAATCCTGATGAAGATGATGCTTGAAGAAATAGAAGGTGAACTGGCTCGTTTCATACCTGATGAAGGGCCAGTAATTCATGTGAAAAAAGATATTTTACCAGAAAATTACCACATTGGTGAGTTGTATGAAGTGACTATCGAAGATGAACGAGTTATTGCTATTAAACCTTTAAAAAAAGAAACAGAGGAAAGACTTGCTAAAATGAAGCAAAAGAGAGCAAACCTTTTAAATAAAAAACGATAAAAAAGAGAGTGGGACAAAAAGCGTTTAGACCCGAATCACTGGAACGAATAAGCGCAGTATGGTCATCGACCATCGAGCATTGTTCGCGAAGTGGACGTCGGGTCTGCTTTTTGGAGCACGTTTTAGAATAAACATTCATATATAAAGAAGAGGCTGGGATTTTGTCCCAGCCTCTGTTTGGGTTGTACAATAAATGGCGTGTACGCTTCAAAGTAAAATTTCTTCTGGAATGGCGGTGTTGCTTGTGGAGCCTTGAAAGCCTGAAGTCTTACAGGCTTTCAAGGCTTCAAACAAACCGTAATCGCTGAAGCGTTAACGGTTTATAATTCTCATTGAATCCTATACAAGGCTACAAGTAACCCTAATCCTCCAGAAATTTTGGTGAGTGTGCTGATTAATCCAGGTTTTTGATCATCAAATGATGGGGGATGCCCGCATCCATAAAACCTTCACCTTCAACTTGATAACCTAATTTTTCATAAAAAGTTAGGGCATGGTCTTGTGCATCAAGCATGAGTGTTTTAAATTCTTTTGTTTTAGCATACCGTTCTATTTCCATCATTAGTTCATAACCTAAATTCTTTTTACGGAAATCCATTAAAACAGCCACTCGTTGGATTTTGAATGTAGTTGTATTTTTTTTGTAAATCCTTGCTGTGGAAACTGCCTTATTTTCTAAATAGCCGATGACATGTATGGTTTGGTCTTCTAAGTCATCAATTTCTAATTCTGGTGGAACAAGTTGTTCTTCTACAAATACTTTTTTTCTGATTTTTATAGCATCTTTATAATTGTTAGAGTTTAAATCTGTTGTCCAAATAAATTCCATAATATCCCTTCTTTCTATGTAGTTAAAAGCGTACCATAACTAATAAAAGGAATCTATAAGAAAACAGCTACAGCTTTTATTCAGAGCTTCTTTATTTATTTCGATGGATGAACTATACTAAAGAGTATAATTTATAGGAATGGTGGTTAATGTAATGAATGAAAAAACGATTCAGCTGGTTGAAAAATTAACAACGATCCCTTCTCCAACAGGGAATACGTATGAAATTATTGCTTTTATCGAAAACTATTTAAACCAAATAGGGTATGAAGCAACCAAAACAAATAAAGGCAGTTTAATGGTTACCGTAAAAGGAGCAAACCATCAAAAACAACGGTTTGTAACAGCACATGTGGATACATTAGGAGCAATGGTAAGAGCAATCAAACCCAATGGACGTCTTAAATTAGATTTAATTGGTGGGTTTCGTTACAACGCTATTGAAGGTGAGTATTGTACGATACATACAGCTAAAGGGAATATATCTGGTACGATCCTGATGCACCAAACTAGTGTACACGTTTATAAAGATGCAGGAACTGCTGAGAGAAATCAAGATAATATGGAAGTTCGGATCGATGAAAAAGTACACACTAAAGAGGAAACAAAAGCACTTGGCATTTCTATAGGGGATTTTATCAGTTTTGATCCTAGAACTGAGATTACAGCTAATGGCTATATTAAATCACGTCATTTAGATGACAAAGTAAGCGTAGCTATATTATTGCAATTTTTAAAAAAAATAAGCACTGAAAAAATAAATCTGCCTTATACAACTCATTTTTATATTTCAACAAATGAAGAAATTGGGTATGGTGGAAATTCGAATATTTCTGATAAAGTGGTCGAATATTTAGCGGTTGATATGGGTGCAATGGGAGACGATCAACAAACCGATGAATATTCTGTGTCCATTTGTGTTAAAGATGGAAGTGGCCCTTATCATTATGAATTGAGAAAAAAATTAACTCAAATATGTGAAGATAAAGGAATTCCTTACCAACTCGATATTTATCCTTTTTACGGAAGTGATGCATCTGCAGCAATGAAAGCTGGGGCTGATGTTCGTCATGCGCTAGTAGGTGCAGGAATCGAAGCTAGCCATGCTTATGAAAGAACCCATGAGGAATCGATCGTAGCAACAGAACAATTGATTGAGCAGTATTTAATGAGCAGTATGCAAGATTAACCGGAGAGGACTAACTTTTTTTATGGATTATTTTAAAAAATCAAAATTAATGTTTTGGACAGTTTGGCTATTAGTTAGTGCAACATTAATATTTATGAGCACTAAAATTGAATTCATTTTTCAACCATTGACAACATTTGTTTCGACATTATTTACACCACTTATTGTAGCAGGATTTTTATATTACTTATTAAATCCAGTAATTGGTCAATTAGAAAAAATCAAAATCAAACGAAAATATGGAATCATCATTGTTTTTCTATTATTTCTTGGTTTTGTAGCATTTTTAGCTGTTTCAGTTATTCCTAATCTACTAGAACAAGTTGGGCAATTAATTACGAGTATACCGTCATTTTTAAAAACACTAGAAGATTTTTCTAATGAACTTTTACAAGGACCGATGCTTGAAAACTTTGATTTAGAAAAAAGTTTAGGTACTATGGATCTTTCCATTGAAAATATTGCAAATACAATTTTTACAACATTGACTGCAAGTGTTGGAACTTTAGTAGGCGCGTTGGCGAATACTACAATCGTCATTTTTACTGTTCCAATCATTTTATTTTATATGTTTAAGGATGGAAAACACTTTCGACCAGCTGTGGCTAAATTTTTTCCAAAAGAATACAGAGGTCAAATGATTGAATTATTAGGCCAAATGAATGAAACAATTGCTTCTTATATTAGTGGGCAAGCCTTAGTCTGCTTATTTGTAGCAATATTTACGTATTTAGGTTATTTGATCACAGGAATGCCTTACGGATTACTGTTAGGGATTATTGCAGGAGTTACAAATATTATTCCTTATATCGGTCCTTATATTGGGGCAGCCCCTGCAGTCTTTATCGCTTTAACGATTTCTCCAACACAAGCTTTACTAGTAGCGCTCGTAGTATTAGTGGTGCAACAAATTGACAGTGCATTTATTTCACCAAATGTGATTGGGAAAACATTATCAATTCATCCATTAACGATTATTGTATTGTTATTAGTTGCGGGAAACATTGCAGGCATCCTTGGAATGATCTTGGGAGTTCCAACGTATGCTGTAGTTAAGACAGTTGTGGTCTATTTAAGGGATATGTTTATGATCAGAAAAAAACATGCTTCAACTTAAAAAAGTTCCTATAAAATGTTGTTTTCTTTATAGAGTTTGTGATATAGTGTTCAGAGTGAGAGTATGAACATTGTGTCACAAATTCTTTTTGTGGTACAAATGCCGACACATAATTTAAATGGCCTTATAGGAGGATACAAAAAATGAAAGTAGTCGTTATCGGATGTACACATGCTGGTACATCAGCTGTTAAAACAATTTTAAAAGAAAATCCCTCTGTGGAAGTTTCTGTTTTTGAAAGAAATGACAATGTTTCGTTCTTATCTTGTGGAATTGCAATGTATGTTGGTGGAGTTGTAAAAGATCCTGCTGGTTTATTTTATTCAAATCCAGAAGAACTAACTCAAATGGGTGCAAATATCAAAATGGAACACAATGTTAAAAGTATTGATACAGTAGCTAAAAAAGTAACAGTAGAAAATATGAATACTGGTGAAGTATTTGAAGAAACTTATGATAAATTAGTTAACACTACAGGTTCTTGGCCTATTACGCCGCCAATTCCTGGTATTGAAACAAAAAATGTTTTATTATGTAAAAACTATAATCAAGCCGAAGAAGTTATCAAACAAAACCAAACAGCTAAAAAAGTTGTTATCGTTGGTGGAGGATACATCGGGATTGAATTAGTAGAAGCTTTTGAACAATCAGGCAAAGAAGTTACATTAATTGATGGATTAGATCGTATTCTTAACAAATACCTAGATCCAGAATTTACTGATGTATTAGAAAGTACTTTAGAAGAACGTGGAATCAAATTAGCATTAAACCAAGCCGTAACTTCTTTCAACGCTGATGAAAATGGTTCAGTTAAATCTGTAACTACTCCAAAAGGCGAATACGAAGCAGACTTAGTTATTTTATGTGTTGGATTCCGTCCAAACAATGAATTATTAAAAGATAAAGTTGACATGATGCCGAATGGCGCAATCCTTGTTGATGATTACATGAGAACAAGTGATAAAGATATTTATGCAGCTGGAGACAGTTGTGCAGTTCATTACAATCCAAATGGCGGAGCAGCTTACATTCCTTTAGCAACTAACGCTGTTCGTATGGGTACTTTAGTAGGTAAAAACATTATCGAACCTAAAGTGAAATACAGAGGAACACAATCAACTTCTGGTTTGTACTTGTTTGGCTACAACATTGGGTCAACTGGTGTAAACGTTAATAGTGCTTCACACTTTGGTTTAGATGTTCGTGCAGTTTTCGTTAAAGACAACTACCGTCCAGAATTTATGCCGACTACTGAAGAAGTTTTCATGAAATTAGTTTATGAAGTAGGAACAAACCGCATCGTTGGAGGACAAATCATGTCTAAATATGATGTAACAGCTTCTGCTAATACACTATCATTAGCTATTCAAAATAAAATGACGATTGAAGATCTTGCTTATGTTGATTTCTTCTTCCAACCATATTTTGATCGTCCTTGGAACTACTTGAACATTTTAGCTCAAGCAGCTTGTGATCAAGAAGACCAATTAGCTAAATAATTAAACGGATAAATTACCGTTTAAAATGCAACATGTTAAAATCTTTGAGGCTTGATAGTTGAAAAGGTTCATAATAAAATAGGTAAGGGTCTGAGATAGATAATCTCAGACCCTTTTTATAAGCATTTAAACTGGAGGTTCAACTATGAAAATAAATAAAAAAATCGTATCTGGTATTATTGCACTCATCCTCTTGTTCACTGGATCATTTGTTATCGAAAAAAAGCAAGAAACGCCCGGTACATTAACACAGGATCAAACAGCTATTGAGTTGGTCAGAACGATTGACGGAGATACGATTGTCTTTACTGAAGATGGTGAAGAAAAGAAGTTGAGGTTGTTGCTGATTGACACTCCAGAAAGTAGCACGACAAAAACCGGTTCTGCACAGTTATACGGTACAGAAGCGAAAGCTTTTTTAACGAATTACTTAGAAGGAAAGGAATTGTCGATAGAATATGATCCTGCTCATGAAAAAATAGATGACTATGATCGAGTGTTGGCTTATCTTTACGCAGACGGAGAACTGATACAAGAAGTGATGGTTGAAAAAGGACTAGCGCGTGTAGGGTATGAAAACGGAGATGAGCTTTACTTGAATAAGCTTGAAGAAGCAGAGCAAGAAGCAGAAGCAGCAAATGTAAATATCTGGTCTATTGACGGGTATGTTGGAGAATATGGTTTTAATAAAATGGAATGATTTTTGATATCCATAAATTTTAGTTTAGTTATCTATATGGTTTACTGTGTGCTTGAGTGCCATAAGAGCTGTATTTGATTGAACTCATATGGTAGGCAAAGTGTGTTTGAGTACCGTAAGCTGCATTTGATTGTACCCATATGGTACATAAAGTATCCTTATGCACATCATAAGATTCATTTGATTTACGCAGTTTATAGAATAATATCTCATTGGAACAAACAACAATACACAAGGACTAAAATTAATTTAAAAAGTGAATAGGGTATAAAATACAATACTAAATATGCTATAATAACTGAGTTAATGAGATAGGCTGCCAGATTAAGGTATTCGCATTACTTACGAGCGTAATTAAAGATTGAATTAGAATAAATAAAAAGACTTAAATGAGGGATAATGAATGGAAAGCTATTTAAAAGATGAAGTAGAATCACGAAAAACATTTGCAATTATTTCCCATCCGGATGCAGGTAAAACGACCATCACCGAACAATTATTGTTATTTGGTGGAGCAATTCGTCAAGCTGGTACGGTCAAAGGGAAAAAATCCGGAAAATTTGCTAAATCAGATTGGATGGAAATTGAGAAACAACGTGGGATTTCTGTAACCAGTTCTGTGATGCAATTTGATTATAAGGACAAACGAATCAATATTTTAGATACACCAGGACATGAGGATTTCTCTGAAGACACATATCGTACATTGATGGCCGTTGATAGCGCAGTGATGGTTATTGACAGTGCAAAAGGGATTGAGCCTCAAACAAAGAAACTATTTAAAGTTTGTCGTATGCGTGGCATTCCAATTTTCACGTTTATTAATAAATTGGACCGTGATGGAAGAGAACCACTTGATCTATTAGAAGAATTGGAAGAAGTACTAGAGATTGATTCTTATCCAATGAATTGGCCTATCGGTATGGGAAAAGGCCTTTTAGGTCTTTATGATAATTATAACAAAACGATTGAAGTGCATCGTCCTGAAATTAATGGTTTAAATGGGCAAAAAGTTATCAAGTTGAATAAAGATGGAGAAATCGAAGGCGATCATCCTCTTAAAGCTTCTAGTTTATATACTCAAGCATTAGAAGATATTGAATTGTTGAATGAAGCAGGTAATGAGTTTTCAGAAGAAAAAATCGCTGCTGGAAAATTAACACCGGTATTCTTTGGATCAGCGTTAACTAATTTTGGAGTAGAAACATTCTTAAATACGTTTATCAATTTTGCACCAAGTCCAACAGCTCATACTGCAACGGATGGTGAAAAAATTGAACCGACAACAAATGAATTTTCTGGTTTTATATTTAAAATCCAAGCTAATATGAATCCTGCCCATCGAGATCGGATTGCTTTTGTGCGTATCTGTTCAGGAATCTTTGATCGTGGAATTGATGTTACTTTAGCGAGAACAAATAAAAAAATGAAATTATCAAATTCAACCCAGTTTATGGCTGAAACACGTGAAGTTGTGCAGCATGCTGTAGCAGGAGATATTATTGGACTTTATGATACTGGAAATTTCCAAATAGGGGATACGATTTTTGAAGATAAATTAAATGTGGAATATGAAAAACTTCCTCAATTTACTCCAGAAATGTTCATGAAAGTTCAAGCTAAAAATGTTATGAAACAAAAATCATTCCATAAAGGTGTACAACAACTGGTTCAAGAAGGAGCTATTCAATTGTACAAAACATTCCATACGGAAGATTATATTGTTGGAGCAGTTGGACAATTGCAATTTGAAGTTTTTCAATACCGAATGTTAAATGAATACAATTCAGAAATCATTATGACACCAATGGGGAATAAAATTGCACGTTGGATCAAACCAGAGGATTTGGATGAGAACATGTCTTCCAGCCGTAATTTATTGGTGCGTGACCGTTTTGACAATCCCTTGTTCTTGTTTGAAAATCAATTTGCGCTTCGTTGGTTTGCAGATAAATATCCAGATGTTGAATTAAAATCTTTATTGTAAGATTGTTGGTCTGGCAATGTTTTTTATGGTTTTTGAAGTGTGATTTCAGAAAAAATGGCAATTCGTGATGGTTCTATAAAAGCCCGTTTCTATCATTTTTCTTGATAGAAACGGGTTTTTATTATGGAATGGAATTATATTGGGATTTTTTCAGATTATAGTAAAAAAATTTCCAAAAATAACTATGAATTACAACTTCAAAATACTCGATCTATTTAATTAATCAAGATATTCAACCATTAAATATTAGAAAACAGCATTTTAAAAGTTAGATACTGTACCCATAACAATTACAATATCAAACATTTAAAATTAATGTTGGAATTAGCAGGATGAAATACTAATTGATTATATTGTAATGGAAGGATAATTGGATTCTAATCCGTTTTCTAAAGTGTCACAATTACTACAACAAATAAAGGAAATTTATCCGCTTAAATATGAGGAAATAAAAAGAATGATTGTAGTAGCAAGACAATGTCCTTACAAGTATATTGGACAAAAAAATATTGTCGTTTTAATGTTTACGCTTGATTGTGAATTACTAATAAGTGAAGTTACTGGGTTAGAAGAACGAAATGTTTTGACTAATCAAATAGCTATTAGAAATTCCAAGAACAATAAAGATAGGTCAGTTGTTTTTAAGACTAATGTTAAATGAATAATTAAATAAGTATGAGAGAATATAGAAATAGAAATATGGTAAGATTTATGATAGAAATCCTACTTCTCAATTGTTATTAAGTACATAAGGTATAGGCTTACAAAGTAAATCAATTTGGTAAATTATGAATAAGATAAAAGATAAATTTACATTAGAGATGTGGTCAGATTTTCTGGACATATATTAAGACGTACTTGTACAAGTATGAAACTCAGAAATATACTTGATATTGATACTCTTAACCGACTAGTAGTTTAGCCTTCACAATACCTTCAGCGAGTTACAGAGATGGAAGCAGAACTCATTTTAAAACGTACAAAACAAGTACCAGCAATATCTTAGAAAAAGGTTGGGAGACCAAAACTTAATATCTAAATTTATTGAAATGCATCAATAACTAGATAGTATAGTAAAATAAATAACAACATTTTTAGAATAAGTGACAGTAGTGTGTACATAATAATAATAACTAAGTAAAAAAAATAAGAATTATTGATAAACTAATAAAATAGAGTAAAATAGAGTCAAGAAACAGTTGTTATTGATTAGGTTATTCCTCCAATATTTTGTGATATTAATTTTAGATGTAGAGTTAACAAAAGTATAGGGATACTTGTTACAAAAATGAAAAGGTTGATATGTAAATACTGTAATACTACATACACCGTTCATATCTAGAAAAAACAATATACAAGCTCTTTTAGGCTAAGTTAACAGCCTTTTGGATTGCGAAAATAGAATCTGATTGGATTCAATTCTTTTAATTCAAGAAGCGGTATGTGTCAATGTATAATAAAACTGAGTATGGGGATAGTAAAGAGAACTAAGCAAGAGTCTAATGGAACATGGAATTGATATTAAAATTGGTCATTTCACATGGACTTGATAATAGATACATGAGAGGCAGCTATAAGATAAATAATTGAAAAAACAAGCTGAATAAAAGGCGACCTTTGGATTTATGGTGCTGATTCAGTAGATAAATAGAAGAGTGTTAAGATATTGGATAGAGATATAACTATAAACTTAGATTCCTAAGGAATTGTATGTAGCGAGGAAATAAGGTTTATAGGATGAAAAATTAATAGAAAAGGAGCTTTTATACAATGGTAGGATTTAAAAATCAAGACTTTGAACCACTATTAAAAGATGTTATAAATGATATATTTTATGTTGAAAATACATCAAATAGAGGTAAAATTGCAAGGATAAGACAATTATCAGAAATCGTTGTAAGAAAAATATTAAATTTTTCAGAAGAAGAATTTGTAACTCTAGGTAATAAAAATATAAAAGATGAACTAAATAACTTAAGTAATTCTGATATCTTTTTAAAAAATGCATTGCAGAAAATTAATATCAATGGTAATGATGGAACGCATACGCAAAGGTTGGGATCGTTCTCAGAGGAAGATTTTGAAGATGTTTTGAGTGCTTATTTTAAGTTACTATCTTATCATTTTATTATGTATTTCAAAAAATATAGATTTGGTTCAAATGCCAAAGTTATGTCTTCTTTTTCTATTTTGCCACCACAACTCAGATTTATTGTACTAAATTATTTATATACAGAGTCATCAGAAGAAGTATATATTATAGATAAATTATCTTTAGCAATTTTAAAAACATATGGAGAAAAAGACGCAGTGAAATGGGTCGAAGAACATAAAAATTCTTTAAGTGAAATTTCATATATGTGTGAAGATACAATTAAAAATTATATAATAAACGTTGGTACTGGAGAAACTGAAAAAATGATAGAGTATGATCCTAGTGTCTACGAAATATGTATTCAAAAGATAAAAGAAGTTAATCGTCAAATTAATGAGAACGGTAAACGTTACAATACTTTTGAAGATGCAAAAAGTTTGTATGAAGAGAAAGGTATTTTAAAAGGGGATAGTCTAGAAATTGCAGAATTTAATTCAATAATGGAGTTTCTTTATTTAGGAAGAGTAGCTGAGGAAAATAAAAAAAATAATAATGAGTATAGTTCAAAATATTCAACTATACTTTTTGTTTCTGATTCTGAATAAAATGCTGATTTTATAGAAGATTAGTATGACATGTTAGAATAATGAATTTAGTGAATATTAGATGGTTCATTTAAAATAATGAAATTTTTATTAGAGAAAAAGACCTAAAAAAATAAAAGGAGAGAGTTTAGTGGAAAAAGTTAAATTTGGACAATTAAAAAAAGGTTTTATTGATGGAGAATCTGAAAGATTGTATAACAGAGATAATTTTGAAAATGCCTTTTACGATTTAAATGGAGTTCTGGATGAGTTAAAGAATTTGAAATATCCAACGGCAATTTTAATTGGAAGAAAGGGTGTTGGAAAATCAGCGTATGGTGCGAAGCTGAATTTACTTAAAGAATTGGATTCATTCACAATTAATTTAGGAGAGGTATCCTATGGTACCTTCACCAAGATTTCTGACAATAAAGGAAATGTTCTAGGAACTCAAAGGTATCTACATGCGTGGTATTTATTGTTAATTGCATCAGTAGTTAAAAGACTACAAGTATCTGATGTGGGGAAACCTCAAATTCTTAAAGAATTAAAAAGGATTTATAATGGGTTAGGAATGACTGAAAAAAATTCAATTATTACTGATATACTAATCGCTTCAAAAAAAGATTTTAAAGTAAAGTTGTCGGGATTAGAATTTGCTCTGACTTCTGAGGGAAGCGACTCAACATTTAAAGTTTCTAATTTAACAGATTTAACGAACTATATTGTCGAAAAGTTTACAAATATGGACGTTAATAAAACAGTTTTACCAGTTATTGATGGTGTGGATGACATATTACGTACTAAAAAAGGGGTAAGCGAAATAATGTCAGGTTTAGTAAGAGCAGTTCATTCTTTAAACCAAAAAAATGTACGAAACTATAACAATGTAAAGTATATATTAGTAATTAGAGAGGATATAGTTAAAACAATTACGGATCCAGATATGAATAAAATTATTCAAGATAGTGGATATAAATTAGATTGGTACGGAAAGGACTCTAATACTGACTTGCTTGAACTTGCAAATAAAAGGTTTTTGTTAACACCAGAGTTGAATAATTATTTTAGTGGAGAATTATCAATTTGGAATACTTTTTTTCCGGAAATTATTAATAATAGAGAAAGTTCTTGGAATCATTTTTTAGAACATACGATGTACCGGCCTAGAGATATAGTTCAGTTTTTAAATCAATTTATTAAAGCTCATCCACAAAAAACATCTGTTAATATTATTGATTTTAAAAATGAATTACGAAAGTTCTCTCAAGATTATTTTTTTGAGGAAATGAAAAATGAATTGCTAGGTTTCTTAGGAGATGAAGTTATAGAATCTTTATTTCTAGTATTGCAAAAACTTGGTAGTTCTAAATTTAATTTAAAACGAATTTTGGAACTATATCAGACATTATTTCCAGAGTATTCAGTGGAAGAAGTCAAATCGATTGTCGCCACGTTATTTAATTCTGGGTATATTGGTATGGTGCGAAGTGTATATGATAGAAGAACACGCAAAAATCAGAATTATGTAAATTTCAAACATAAAGACCCAAGGTTAGTAATTGACTATAGTAATGAATTTATTATACACAAAGGATTGTATTCGGCGTTAAATATCTAAGTTTTTCATTTAAAATATAAATACAACAATCTCTCTTAGTATTCCACTGATAAGAATTTTGTTGTTTTGGATATAATAGATTAGGAGAAACTGATAGTAAATTTTTATAAATTATAGAGAAGAAAAATTAATACAACTTCAGGTTGTTTCTTTGAATATTCAACCTTGTAATTCAGTTTATTATAAAGTACAATACACATTGATAAATGATGAATTTCCAATCATTATTAATTGTAATATTAAGTGCAACAATTCAGAGTAAAATAAAAGTAACTCATGAAGTCTTCGTGTAGAATGAAGTTACCACACTACCATTCTATAGGAGGAGTCGTCATGAGCTACACTCATTTTACCATTACTGAACGGTCTAGAATAGAAGTCTAGATTAAACTTGGATATTCAATCTGCAAAATTTGAAGGATACTAGGTTCATGCATCTTCAGTTTATCGTAAATTCAAGCGTGTAATCCAGTCTATCAAGCAAAACGAGCATAGGAAAATTACGTGCAAAGGAAAGCTGATTGTAGAGCTTATATCAAGATTTCATCTGCTACGCTTTTGTTGAATCAAAATTTAGACCCCAGTTTACTTCGCAGTTCCTTATGCGAATAGGTCAAGAGGCAGTAATAAGAATAGGAATGGATTATTACGCGAATTTTCCCTAAGGGAATCAATTTTGATTATGTTCTTCCAGCGGAAGTTTCTATGGCATTAATCTTGATTACTCATCGATTTAGAAAATGTTTGAGATGGAAAATACCCAATGAGACGTTTATGGAATAGTGGTGCAATTAATTTTTCAAACTATTGTTTGCAGATAAATATCCAGATGTTGAATTAACGTCGTTACTATAAAATACAAAAAAACAAGCCATTCTGTATTAACTTAGAATGATATGCTCCCAATATAGTAGACAGTAGAAATAATAAAAATTCTACTTTACTATACTGGGGGTATTTTTTTGC
>NZ_JBEMBC010000038.1:0-24627 GCF_040274425.1 Carnobacterium sp. | reverse complement strand
ATTTTTTTTCGTTGATCGTTTTTAGAACGTTAGTAAACAAATCGCTAGAATTGAAATGGATGACATCTCTTTTGAATAAGGGATAAACTTTTTCAGGGCTTTTTAGTTCTTCTTCAATTTGCTCAATATGTTTAACTACTTTATCTGTCGGTTCAGCAATATAGTTATTAGGAACTAACTTCTTGTGCACCATAACGTTTCTAAGATCCGCAAAAATCTGTAAATCATTTTTATATTTTTTTACCGCTGGATTACGGTATTCATTTTCATCTAGTAGTCGATAGAAAGGTTTTTTATGTTCATCTTCATTATCTAAAAAACTAAGATAGTTATGAATCCTATTGAAACTTGCTATAAAACGTTCTGCATTATTCATTGTTCTCTCCTTTGAATAGCATTATTTTCGATACATATTAAAGAACTCACGTCCATATAATACGAAGGATAACGTTAAGAAAAAGCCAGTAATGCTCATTAAACTAATGGCTGCAGGCTGTCCAATTGAAGGAAACGCCACCATAAATGTCATACATGCATAAAAAGCAGCTGTAGATATTTTGCCAAACCATTTTGCTCCATCAAGTTTTTTACCTTGTCGATAGAGAAGAATGTCATTTATCGCCATGAAAAGTTCTTTTGCTACGAAAAGAGTAACAATGATCCACATTTTTTCATAGCGAAACATTAAACAAATGATAACAGCGACTTGAGTAAGTTTATCAGCAATAGGATCAAGCAGTTTTCCTACTTCTGTTATTTGATTAAATTTTCGCGCAATTATTCCGTCCAACAGATCTGTTAATCCCGAAAAAACAATAATCATACCAGATATAAGATAATCTCTCTCATCAGTTGCTGTAAGGTAGTGGACCATAAAAACAGGAATGAGCAGCAACCGTACATAAGATAAAATATTAGGGAGCGTAAAAAAATCCTTACCTCGTAATTTCAATTAACCTCACACCTCTCATCTAAGAATCTATCTAGTGGTTAAGTTAATCCTATCATTCTTACCACTACTTGGACTACTTTTATGTATTATTTTAAACCATTCTTGTAAAAAAAGACAACCTATTTACTGCTTTCATTCAGCGGCAAATAGATTGTCTTTTATCTGTTATCCATTTAAAAAAACTATTTTACTTCTCATCAAAATCGAATTCATCAATCGTATAAACCAAGTCTTCCATGTTTGAAGTGCTGAAGAAATTTTCTTCATTTTCTGGTGGGATATCCAAATAGATTGGCATTGCTGTGTCTGGTTCTAGAATACCAAAAGAGTCTTCGGTCAGGTTGTATTTAGCTTTGTCTAAAATAACGTCACCATTTACAGTGCTAAAACTGATTGTAACATCAATATTAGTCATTGCTACATCCATTCTGTTTACGATAATAAAGATAGCTTGCATTGCACCTGTTTCACCTAGATACATACCAGTAAAGTGAATGGCAACATCATTTTCAATACCGATTTCTTCTGATTCAGCCATTCTCATTTCTATTTCTTGCAATACCGAATCATTTTCTAATGTAAGATTTTGATCTAATTCCATTTTTTGCGGTACAAGTGGAATATCCATTTCTGTAGTTGTTGCACCTGAGTTGCTAGAATCTGTAATTGTTTCTTGTGTACTCATAATACTTGATGATTGAGAGGACATCTCTTCTGAAGACTCAGAAGACATTTCTGAACTCATCATTTCACTTGATGCACTAGTTGAACTCACTTCAGTAGAGGAACTTGTCTCACTTTCTCCTCCCATCAAATCACAACCTGCCAATACAACAACTGCTCCTAAAAGCGTCAATATTTTCTTCATTTTAATCATCCTTCCTTTTTTTATTCTTAATTATCAGATAAAGCCCTTTTTATTTCTCTTATAGATTTTTACTTATAATTCCTCATAAGTAAAATCATCTAACCAAATAGATAAATTCTCATTTGTAATTGAAAAGAATAGATCCACTTTGTCTTTTGGAACAGTCATCGTGAGAGGAAGAACAGCATTTGGTTCTAAAGGACCAAAAATTTCTTCTGCCACTAACGATTCATTTTGATCCCATACCATTTCTCCATCTTTATTGCCGTAATTTAATTTGTAATGTATATTTTTTAACGTTAATTCTGTTTTATTTATAACAAAGAAGTAAGCCAATGTATTCCCATCAACTTCATCATACACGCCAGAATACATCACGGTTACATCGTTATCAAATCCCATGTCAGGATTTTCTGAAACCAATTGTTCAAATTGAGCCATTAATGGATTATTGTCTAATGTTTGACCTTTATCAGCATTCTCTTTAGGAATAACAAATGATAAATCAGCGCCCTTTGTTTGCTTTTGTTCTGTAGACGTGTCAGAAGAAATTGATGTTTCAGATTTATTAGCCTCTTCGTAATCAAATGAGTTGATCTCTTCTACCACTTGAGTAGATTCCATATTTTTCAAGAGATCTTCTTTAGTAGAATCAACCACTAAATACATCGGCATAACTGCATTTGGTTCTAAGATTCCAAAACTTTCTTCGGTCAACTTAAATGCATGTTCATCAAAAACCAATTCATTTTCTGATTTTCCAAAGGTATACGTAAAACGAATATTTTTCATTGCGGTATCTGTTCGATTAATAATAAAAAATATACCTGCAAGATTAGGAGATTCACCAAAAGTTTCCCCAGTATAGATAACGGTTACATCATCCTCGTAACCCATATCTGGATTTTGTTTTACATAATCATCTAGCAATGCCAGAGTAGCGTCTGTTTCAATAGTTAACCCATTTTTAATCTCATCTGCTTGCGGGACTAATTTCAGCTCATCCGAGACAGTCTCCTTCATTTCTTCTGAGGACGATTGTATGGATATAGAAGTTTCTTTTTCTCCAATAGAACTTTCAGGTTCACTTGATTCTTCTCCATTAGAAACAATGGAACCAGCACTTTCAGAAGTAGACGTAATTCCTTCAGTTATTTTTTCAGCTAATTGTCCAACATCACACCCTGCCAATACAACAACAAAAACGAGTAGAAAGCCCAACTTTTTCATCTTTCTCTACTCCTTTCTTAAGTACTTATTAGCAATATAAACTAGCTTTTTGCTAAAAACACATACCCTCCGTTTCATTTAAATAAATTTTTAACTCAAAAATATAGAAAGAATTATACTGCATCTTTATAACTTATTATTGCTACTTTTATTGTATCCTATAAACCTGTATTCACAAAAAGATATACCTTGAATAGGTTATTTTATAAAAAAAGATTAGAAAATAACTGAGTTTATCTTCAACTCCTTTATTTTCTAATCCTTTAGTTTTATAGATAATTAAAAGTCAACATCATCTAATTGTCTGCCTTCGTAATCTTCATTATACTTTTCATCTTGATTATCCTTTTCATGATAGTCAGGATGAAAAGGATCGAAGGTATCTCCATCCGTCAATGTACGATAAAAAACTTGTTGAGCTGTTCTTCGATAAGGTTCGATGTAAAATGACAGTACAAGAGCTAGAAATACGAATACTAAAAACAATAAAAGAAAACCAATAATAATGGCAATTCCTTCATTCGGTCCAGCATCTAGTCTAGCTTCAATCGTTTGGACACTCCCAAACAGGATTAATGCATATACAAGAAATGGAACAATATACAGCCAAATAAATGAAAGCTGCAGTAAAAAGAACGACCATTTTTTGCCTTTCATCATTTTGCGGCTTTGATCTAATGCATCCATGATGCTAATTGTAGGGTTGTCTCTCATGATGTTCAATGCTTGACTATAACTATAACTTTTAATGATTCCTGGTATAATAAATAATAAAGACCACAGCATGATTAAAATAGACATAACAATAATCAAGCCTGTCGTTTTAAAAATACGTTCTTTTCTAAATGTTTGAAACATTCCCTCAATAGATAGTTTAGCACCGTCTATTCTATCTAAGATATTCCATGCATACCCAGCATACATCAAAGATGAAATTAACCCTACAAGGGTACTGATAAGTAGGGACAATAAACTGGCTGTAATAGTTGGTTCTGCCATTACTGTTGAGTCATAAACATTTCCTTCTATAACAGATTCAATCATTGTAAACGAGCTGCCTGCTCCTATTACAGTTAATATACCTTGACTAATGACACTTGTTAAAACAGAAATAATAATTAAATTTAAAATAGCAACTTTCCAATTTCCTTTTAACAGCTTTTTTGCTGTTTTTTTTATTTCACGTCTCTTCATATTAAACTCCTCCTTTTTTAACCTAACCCTTAATTTATCATAACCGAAAGTAAGCTTCTTAACAATAATTATCCATTTAACGGCAAGTTAATTTCTCGAAAAAAAAGGTTGATCAGAAAATCTGATCAACCTTTTTTCTTTATACAGTCCATTTTTCGTAATCGTCATTTTCCATTGACTCAACCATTCCAAGTAAATAGCCATTTCCCACCTGTGAGAAAAAATCATGGTTAGATGTACCAGTAGAAATTCCATTCATAATAACTGGATCCACATCATTAGCCGTATCAGGGAATAAAGGATCAAAACCTAAATTTTGAAGAGCTTTGTTAGCGTTGTATCTCAGAAAAACTTTTACACGTTCCGTCCAACCGATTTCATCATACAGATACTCTGCGTATTTCACTTCATTTTGATACAACTTAAACAATAAGTCATATGTCCAATTTTTCAACTCTTCTTTTTCATTATCGGGTAATTGATTATACGCAATTTGAAATTTATATCCGATATATGTTCCATGAACAGATTCATCGCGTAAAATCAATTTAATGATTTCAGCCACATTTGGCAATTTATTGTTTCCTAAATAATGCAACGGAGCAAAAAATCCTGAGTAGAATAAGAAAGACTCCAACATTACGCTGGCAACTTTTCGTTGCAAGTCAGTTCCAGTATGGTAAATCTCATTGATCGTACCAGCTTTTATTTGCAGCAATTCATTCGTATTTGTCCATTGAAAAATTTCATCGATTTCCATTTTGCTATTTAACGTACTAAAAATCGCGCTGTAACTTTTCGCATGCATGGATTCCATAAATTGGATATTGTTGTAAACAGCTTCTTCGTGTTGTGTTCGAATCGATTGTTTCAAAGATTGAACACCATCTTGTGATTGAAGAGTGTCTAGCAGGGTTAAGCCTCCAAAAACTTTCCCTACCATATCTTTTTCATTTTTTGGAAGTCGAGCCCAATCATCTAAGTCATTTGATAACGGAATTCGAGTATCAGTCCAAAATTGCTCAACTAATTTTTCCCATGTTAGTTTGTCGATCATGTCTTCGATATTATTCCAGTTAATTGCTTTATAGTTCGTTGTCATTCTTGTTCTCTCCTTTTAAATGGTGCAGCTTTCACAAGCATTTGAACCAATTTCTTCTGAATTTTCCGTAAACGTACGAACGTAATAAATAGATTTAACACCTTTTTTCCAAGCATAATGACGTAAAATATTTAAGTCACGTGTTGTTTGTTTGGTTGTGCGTCCATTTTTCCATTCATACAACCCTTCAGGAATTTCAGAGCGTAAGAAGAGAGTTAAACTCATACCTTGATCGATATGCTTTTGAGCTGCTGCATAAACATCAATAACTTTACGCATGTCCATATCATAAGCAGACAAGTAGTAAGGCATCGTTTCATTGGATAAGAAAGGAGCAGGATAATAGGTTTTACCAGTCTTTTTCTCTTGACGTTCTTCAATTAAACGTGTAATTGGGTGTAAACTAGATGATGTTTCATTTACATAACTAATTGAACCCGTTGGCGCTACAGCTAAACGATTTTGGTGGTATAACCCATCTTTCATCACTGCTTCTCTTAAAGCTGCCCAGTCTTCTACAGAAGGTACATGTATCCCTTCAAATAACTGTTGAACTTTTTTACTCTTAAAGGCAAAATTTTCGTTAATATAGTGATCAAAATAAGTGCCATCTGCATAAGCAGATTTTTCAAAGTTATAAAAAGTTGTCCCTCTTTCTTTAGCAACTTTATTACTAGAAGCCAAAGTATAATAATTTAATAACTTAAAGTACACATCTGTAAATTCAACGGATTCTGGTGAGCCATAATGAATTTGATTCAAAGCTAAGAAAGTGTGTAATCCCATTGCTCCTAATCCAATCGTATGGTATTTATCGTTCCCATTTTTAATGGAAGGTACTGCATCAATGCTGGATTGATCCGTAACCATGGTTAATGCACGCACCATCGTATCGATCGATTGTCCAAAATTAGGCGATTTCATTAGGTTCACAATATTAGTTGAACCAAGGTTACAGCTGATATCCGTTCCTAAATGCTCATAAGTTTGATCATTATTAATTAATGATGGTTCTTGGATTTGTAAAATTTCACTACACAAGTTACTCATTGTAATAGTTCCGTATACTGGGTTTGCACGATTCGCAGTATCGATATTAATGATATAAGGATAACCAGATTCCTGTTGAAGTTTAGAAATCTCATTTTCTAATTCACGAGCACTGATTTTTGATTTACGGATTTCTTCATTATTCACCATATTATCGTACTCTTTAGTAATATCAATATAAGCAAATGGTTCTCCGTAAATTCGTTCTACATCATATGGACTAAAAAGATACATTTGTTCATCATGAGCAGCTAATTCATAAAATTTATCCGGTACGACTAAACCAAGAGAAAGTGTTTTTACACGAATTTTTTCATCCGCATTCTCTTTCTTTGTCGAAAGGAATGATACGATATCTGGATGAAAAACATTTAAATAGACCGCTCCTGCTCCATTTCGTTGTCCAAGCTGATTAGAATAACTAAAACTGTCTTCTAATAATTTCATTACAGGTACAACTCCGCTTGAAGCATTGTCGATTTTTTTGATTGGATCTCCAGAAGCACGTAAATTAGATAAATTCACACCAACTCCGCCACCGATACGAGACAATTGCAACGCACTGTTCACTACACGGCCAATACTGTTCATATCATCCGTTGCTTGGATCAAGAAACAAGAAACCAGTTCTCCACGTCTCTTACGACCTGCATTCAGGAATGTTGGCGTAGCAGGTTGATAACGTTGATTTACGATTTCATCCGCAAGTTTGCGAGCTAATTCAGTATCCCCATCAGCTAAATATAACGCATTGAATACGATTCGATCTTCATAGCGTTCTAAGAAACGTTGTCCATCATTCGTTTTCAAAGCATATTGTGTATAAAATTTAAAAGCTGACATAAATGAGCGGAATCTAAATTTCCGACTGTAAATATCATCAAATAATGAATGGATGAATTCTCTTTCGTATTTCAATAAAAACTCTTCTTCTATATACTCTTCTTTAATTAGATAGTTCAATTTTTCTTCAAGTGTATAAAAGAAAACGGTATTTGGATTAACATGCTCCAAAAAGTAAGCTCGTACCGCTTCACGATCTTTATTTAAAGGAATCTTTCCATCCACAGGTCTATTCAATTCATTGTTTAATTTAAAATACGTAACCTCTTTTGGTTTTGAGGCTAATTTAGGTTTATCCAATATCATTCACCACTTTCTTTAATTGTGCAACATCTTCCTCATTGCCTTGAAACTCAAAGGTATGTAATAAGGGTACTTGATAATCGTGAGCCAGATCTTTTGCCGTAAAAGCGAATAATTTACCAAAATTCAAATTCCCACCACCAGCTACCCCTTTTAAATACCTTTTATTATCAGCTGTTTCAATAAAATCGTTTAATAATTCAGTTGCTTCTTTATCATACGTTGGTGCAACAATAATGAACGGTTCTTCTAAAACAATATATGGATTCGTTGGCGTCAATTCCAACAAATCCATACTGAGTTTGTTAACAAACTTTCTAGTCTGGCCGGTTAAACTAATATAAACGACTTTCATGCTAATTGATCAAGGAGATCAGGGCGGAATCCATTAAAGGCTTCATGTCCTTCTATAGAAATAACAGGAACAGAGCTAAACCCAAGTTCTTTAACTTCATTTAAAGCTTCTTCTGATTCAAAGATATCTTTTACCTCGTAAGAAATACCTTTATCTTCTAAATATTTTTTAGTGAAATTACATTGCATACAGTTTGGTTTAGAGTAAACAATAATCGTTTTTTGCGTCATAGGTCATTCTCCTTAATAATTCATTTTTAAGTTCGTTTTCATCTATTTCTCTATTCGTATTCTACACTTATTCTCTCTCACTGGCAAATAAAAAAACCACTATATCTAGTGGTTTTCCTATTGACATATTCATTTTTTCCTATATGTGGTATTTGTCATTCATGCTTGTGAACAATAAACAGTTGAGAAACCTACATTTATTTGTCTCCAAACCTTTCTTCGTGTAATTTTCACATTTGAAAAAAATCTAAAAAAACTTTTTTTATTTTTTTAATCCTCACGAAATCAATTTATTAAAGATTTTAGAATATTTTTACATTTTTTTGAATAATACTGTATACATCTTTATTTGTTTCATTCGCTTATAATTAATTTTCCTTTTCTGAAAAGAAAAGAAAAATTTTCTATTTTCAACATTAAAAAAAAGTTAGAAAAGCTGAGTAGTCAACTTTTCTAACTTATCAATTTATGTCTCAGGAGAGATTCGAACTCCCGACCGTCCGCTTAGAAGGCGGATGCTCTATCCAACTGAGCTACTGAGACATGTCCTAGCAACAAAATTAATTATATGTAATAATGAATAAAAAGTCAACACTTTTTGCCAATAAATTTTAAATTTAAGAAAGAATGTTATTTTAATCAGTTGAATTTAATAAATACACCCTTTACAATAATTATTAAACAAGTTAGGGAGGTTTTAAAATGGGGTTAATTGGTGGTCTTTTAGGAAACGCCGGGAACATCAGCGAGAATGAGGCTCGAAAAAAACTATCAGGTGTCATTTTGGATACTGAAGAAATCGATTTAGCGTTTAAATTGGTTCGTGATTTAATTATTTTTACCAATAAGCGTTTAATTGTCATTGATAAACAAGGTGTCACAGGTAAAAAAACGACTTATCATTCTTTGCCATATAAGTCGATCAGTCGCTTTTTGGTTGAAACAACCGGCCATTTTGACTTAGATGCTGAATTGAAGATCTTTATTTCCAGTGCTGTTGAACCAGCTATTACGTTGCAGTTTACAAATGATAAACACATTACAGCAATTCAACAAGCTTTGGCACTAGCTGTACTCTAAACCAAGTAAAAAAGAAGAGAGTGAGACAAAAAGCGTTTAGACCCGAATCACTGGAACGAATAAGCGCAGTATGGTCATCGACCATCGAGCATTGTTCGCGAAGTGGACGTCGGGTCTGCTTTTTGGAGCACGTTTTAGAATGAATATTCGTATAAAAAGAGGAGGCTAGGATTTTTGTCCCGGCCTCTTCTTTTCTTTTTAATACAATTTCAAGTATTGTTCTCTTTCCCATTCAGTCACTTGCTCACGAAAAGCAGCCCATTCGATTTTTTTAGCATTGACAAAGTTTTCATAAATATGATCACCCAAACCAGCTTTAATCGTATTGTCTTTTGCTAAGTATCCTAAAGCTTCATGCAATGTTCCAGGTAAATCATAAATCCCATTTTCATAACGATCTTTTTCGCTCATTACATAAATATTGCGGTTGATAGGTACTGGAGCTTCCATTTTATTTTTCACACCATCTAACCCAGCTTTCAAGAGAACTGCCATCGCTAAATATGGATTTGCACTAGGGTCGACACTTCGTAATTCAACACGAGTAGACATTCCCCTTGATTGCGGTACACGAATTAGTGGTGAGCGATTACGGCCGCTCCATGCAATATATACAGGCGCTTCATATCCGGGTACAAGACGTTTGTATGAATTTACAGTAGGGTTAACGATTGCTGTAAATGCTTTTGCGTGATCTAAAATACCAGCTAAAAATTGACGTGCTGTATCACTTAGTTCCATATCCCCATCTTTATCGTAAAAAGCATTACCTTCTTTTGTAAATAAAGATAAGTTGAAATGCATTCCAGATCCATTGACTCCATATAATGGTTTAGGCATAAACGTAGCATGTAAACCATGTTTACGAGCGACAGTTTTTACAATCAATTTAAATGTTTGAATGTTATCGCATGCTTCGATCGCACTTGCATATTTCCAGTCGATCTCATGTTGTCCTGGTGCAACTTCATGGTGACTAGCCTCGATTTCAAAACCAAGATCTTCTAATTGCAATACGATATCGCGACGGCAATTTTCACCTAAATCTGTTGGAGCTAAATCAAAATAGCCTCCATCGTCATTCAACTCTAAAGTGGGCTCATTTTTTTCGTCTAATTTAAAAAGGAAAAATTCAGGTTCAGGTCCTAAATTAAACTCAGTAAACCCAAGTTCTTCCATTTCTTTCAAAGTACGCTTCAAGTTAGAACGAGGATCTCCAGCAAATGGTGTACCATCTGGATTGTATACGTCACAAATCAGACGAGCGATTTTACCAGAACCTTCAGTCGTTTCCCATGGGAAAATCAACCAAGTATCTAAATCCGGTCTCAAATACATATCGCTTTCTTCTATCCGTACAAATCCTTCGATTGAAGAGCCATCAAACATTAACTCATTATCCAATACTTTTTTCAGTTGACTAATGGGTACCTCAACATTTTTAATTACACCTAAAATATCAGTAAACATTAATCGCAAGAAACGGACATTTCCTTTTTTTGACGCCTCTTCAATTTCTTTTCTCATAAACTTAGCCATACATTTTTTTCTTCCCTTCTCTTAGCAACTTTTTAGTTTGTTATTACCCTATTCGATTTTGATTAAGAAACGAATTTGCCGTTTTAGCACTTAATCCACTTACCGCTAGAAATTCATCATGCAAGATTTTTCTTACGTCATCATCTGTCATAACTTTATTTACTTCTTGTTCTCTAGCTTTTTCTTTATTCTCCTGCAGCTCATAAATGCGTTTGATACCCGCCATATTGATTCCATCTGATAAATAATCTTTAATCTCAAGAAGAACATCAATATCATTTAAAGAATACATTCGGCGATTTCCTTCATTCCGCAAAGGATGGATTAGATCCTGTTCTTCATAGTAGCGAATCTGTCGTGCAGTTAAATCTGTTAGTTTCATAACTGTACCAATCGGAAAAACCGACCTTGAACGTCTAAGTTCTTTCTCACTCATTTAAGTCCTCCTTTCGATTACTTTTATAGAATAGCAGTCTTTTTTTTCTCTGTCAACAAAAAAATGCATCTTATGTCAGAAAATCTAACACGTCAAAACGAACGTTTCATTTTTTAATCATTCATTTGTTCCGATTAAAAACTCAAAATTGAACTATACCAATTGTATTAGAACGAAAAAAAACCCCAATGGACAGTAAAATTGTCCATTGGGGTTTTTCATTTTGGTCTATTTTTTAATATAAGGTTAGATATTTTTCTTTTTCCCATTCAGAAACTTGTTCACGATAAGCAGCCCACTCTACATGTTTAGCACTGACAAAACTTCTATAGATATGTTCACCCAAAGCTTCTTGAACGACTTTATCTTCTTGCAAGTATTTAACAGCATTATGCAAAGTAGATGGAAGATCTTTGATGCCTTTTTTGTATCGTTCTTCTGAAGACATACGATAGATATTGCGATCTATTGGTTTAGGTACTTCCATTTCTTTTTTCACTCCATCTAGTCCTGAATACAACAATGTTGCAACGGCTAAATAAGGATTAGCACTAGGATCAACACTCCGCAATTCAATACGAGTAGAAACTCCTCTTGAGCTTGGAATACGCACAAGTGGTGAGCGATTACGAGCACTCCATGCGATATAAACAGGTGCTTCGTATCCTGGAATCAATCGTTTATAAGAGTTTACAGTCGGATTACAGATAGCCGTATATCCTAAAGCATGATCCAATATACCTGCTAAGAAATGATAAGCCGTTTTACTTAAACCAAGTTCATCTTCTTCATTACAAAGAACATT
Organism: Carnobacterium sp.; assembly: GCF_040274425.1. Taxonomy (NCBI): domain Bacteria; kingdom Bacillati; phylum Bacillota; class Bacilli; order Lactobacillales; family Carnobacteriaceae; genus Carnobacterium; species Carnobacterium sp. The sequence continues at coordinate 12,640 of NZ_JBEMBC010000038.1, read as the reverse complement.
GCCCTGATTGTTAAATAAAGACATGTTAAAATGCATTCCAGAACCACTTACACCAAACATTGGTTTAGGCATGAATGTCGCATGCAAACCATGTTTGCGGGCAACTGTTTTTACGATTAGTTTAAACGTTTGGATATTGTCACATGCTTCTATGGCACTTGCATATTTCCAGTCTATCTCATGCTGACCGGGAGCTGTTTCATGATGACTAGCTTCAATTTCAAAACCTAATTCTTCTAGTTGCAACACAATATCACGGCGACAGTTTTCGCCTAAATCCGTTGGAGCAAAATCGAAATACCCGCCATTATCATTTAATTCAGTCGTTGGTTTTCCATTTTCGTCTAATTTAAATAAGAAAAATTCGGGTTCGGGTCCTAAATTAAACTCTGTAAAGCCTTGTTCTTCCATTTGTTTTAGAACACGCTTCAAGTTGTTTCTAGGATCTCCAGCAAATGGTGTACCGTCCGGATTATAAATATCACAAATCAAACGAGCAATTTTTCCGTTTTCAGATTCCCAAGGGAAAATTAACCACGTTGATAAATCTGGGCACAAAATCATGTCGCTTTCTTCAATTCTTACAAAACCATCAATGGAAGAGCCATCAAACATCATTTTATTGTCCATGACTTTTTCTAGTTGACTAATAGGCACCTCAACATTTTTAATGATTCCATCTATATCCGTAAACATCAATCGTAAATACCGAACATTTTCTTCTTTTGCACTTATTTCGATTTCTTTCCTTGTAAATTTTTTCATTTTGTATTTATTTTCTCCCTTTTATTAGACATTTTTTTAGTAATCATTACCTTATTTTAATATAAAAAAGTTTAAAAGAAACGCGAAGGGCCTTTTGTATCAATTCCTCTTAAAGCTAGAAACTCGTCTTGTAAGATTCGCCGGACGTCATCGTCTGTCAAAGCAGAACGCTCATCGTTTTCCTCTTCATTTTCTTTCAATTCATAAATACGCTTAATACCTGCCATATTGATTCCTTCGGCTAAGTAATCTTTTATTTCAAGCAGCACGTCTATGTCATTTAACGAGTACATTCTTCTATTTCCTTCATTCCGTTCAGGACAAATCAGCTTCTGTTCTTCATAATAACGAATTTGACGGGCTGTTAGATCGGTCAAAGTCATTACTGTTCCAATTGGAAATACAGACATGGAACGCCTTAGCTCTTTCTCGTTCATGAGGGTCCTCCCATCCAGCTCTATTACTACAGTAACAAGGTCAATTAAATTTGTCAAAAATCTTACATCATTTAGTGAATATTCTAATGTGCTTCACTGCACAGCTGGTTTTCTTTTTTTCTATCCTTGAAAAAACAGTTCTTCTACAGCTGAACTCACTGCTAACTTAACATGCTCATACGTTAGCCCGCCTTGAACATACAGCGTGTATGGGGGACGGATCGGACCATCTGCTGTTAATTCCATGCTGGAACCTTGTATAAATGTTCCTGCCGCCATAATCACATCATCTTCATAACCAGGCATGTAAGCACCTATTGGAGAAACATGTGCATTAATTGGAGAATATTTTTGGATCGTTTGTGCAAATTTAATCATTTTTTCTTTATCATTCAAAGAAATCATTTGAATAAGGTCTGTTCGCTCATCATCCCACTTGGGTGTACTTTCTATGCCACAAGCTTCTAAAAGAGCAGCTGTGTATACAGCGCCTTTTACTGCTTCTCCAACCGTATGCGAAGACATGAAAAAGCCCTGATACATTTCTTGAAGGCTGTATAAAGAAGCACCTGCCTCTCTTCCTATTCCTGGTGTTGTTAACCGGTAGCCGCAAGCTTCAATCAATTCTAATTTCCCAACAATGTAACCACCTGTTTTAGCCAATCCGCCACCTGGATTTTTGATTAATGATCCTGCCATCAAATCCGCCCCAACTTCAATCGGTTCTTGTTCTTCAACAAACTCGCCATAACAATTATCGACAAAAATGATGACCTCAGGATTGACTGCTTTGACAAATTGAATCATTTCTTTTATTTGACGAATCGTAAATGAAGGTCTGCTTGCGTATCCTCTAGAACGTTGGATAGCGACCATTTTAGTTTTTGCCGTCATTTTTTCTTTTATGGCATCAAAATCTGGTTTTCCGTCTGCCAATAAATCAACTTGATCAAAACCCATTTGGTATTCTTTAAATGAGCCAATGCCGTTTCCAGTCACTCCAACAATTTCAAGCAACGTGTCATAAGGAGCACCAGAGATGTACAATAAATCATCTCCAGGGCGCATAACACCAAATAAGGCTGTTGAGATAGCATGTGTTCCAGAAATAATTTGAGGGCGGACTAATCCTGCTTCTGCTCCAAAAACTTCTGCATATACTTCTTCTAATGTATCTCTCCCGAAATCATCGTATCCGTATCCAGTCGTAGGATTAAAATGTTGTTCCGTAACTTTTTTATTTCTAAAGCTTTGCATGACCTTATTTTGATTGAATAAGGCTATTTCATGTATGCGGTCATGAATCGGTTTTATTTTTTCTTCCACTACTTTTATTTTTTCAATTAATTCTGGTGCATAATGACTGTTCCAACTCATGACGTTTGATTCTCTCCATTCCATTTAGACTCTGCTTTCGCGTAGCCTTTAACAATATAAACATTTTTTTCTTCATCGTATTCTTCTGAGATCACTAATGTTTCTCTTTTCAAGCGTACCAATTTTTCTCCTTGATCTACGTTGATTTCAAGACGATAAGAAACCATCAATTCCTTCATTTTATCCATGATAACGGACAGTAAGTGATCAATGTCTTCAGGATCATTCGCTGAAATCACCACATTAGGAAAAAGAGAGGGGTAAAAAGCATCTTCGACTAGATCTTTTTTATTATATACCGTTAACATCGGTATTTTTGCCATGTCCAGTTCTTTCAACAATTGCATAACCGTTTGTTCATGTCCTGACAAGTTCTCCGCAGAAGCATCAACGACATGCAAGAGAAGATCAACACCTTTTGTTTCTTCTAGAGTCGATTTGAACGATTCAATTAGTTGTGTAGGCAAATCTTGTATAAAACCAACGGTATCGGTAAGCGTCACTGTCATTCCGCTAGGCAGCAGCAATTGACGCGTCAAAGGATCTAGTGTTGCAAATAATTGATTTTCTTCATACGTATCTGCTTGAGTTAACTTATTTAATAACGTTGATTTCCCAGCATTTGTATATCCCATTAAACCAATTTGAAACGTGCCGCTTTCTTTACGTTGTTCACGAGTTCGACTGCGGTGCTTTTCTGTTTCTGTTAAATCACGTTTAATATCTGTGATTTGATCACGGATGTGTCGACGATCGGTTTCTAATTTTGTTTCCCCTGGACCACGTGTTCCAATCCCCCCACCTAGTCGAGACAAGTTAACCCCTTGACCAGCTAAACGAGGTAGTAAATACTGCAACTGAGCTAATTCAACTTGTAATTTACCTTCTTTACTTTTAGCACGCATGGCAAAGATGTCTAAAATCAATTGGATTCGGTCAATGACTTTCACTTCATCCATTAAAACTTTTTGAATATTTCTTGTTTGTCCAGGTGTCAGCCCTTGGTTGAAAATAACCGTATCTGCTTCTAACTCATCTACTAAAGCAACCAATTCTTCCATCTTGCCTTTACCTAAAAAGGTACGTGAATCTACTCGTTCTCTTTTTTGAGTTAGTTCTCCAACTACTTCACCTAGAGCCGTTTCCGTCAATTGTTCTAATTCTCTCAAAGAATATTCAAAATCCAGGTTACTTTCATTAGTTTGAACTCCTACAAGGATAACGCGTTCGACTGTTTCAGCGGTTTCTTTTGTTTCCATTACGTTCACCTTCTATTCTAGTATTTTAAACACATTGTACACACTATTTTTCTAAAAATGCTTGGACTTCTTCTACTACTTGTTGTTCTTTCTCAGGATGACTCACTAAATCAACCCACTCCACATTTTCCAATCGGTTTTTAAACCAAGTAAGTTGGCGTTTAGCATACCGTCTTGAATTTTGCTGGATGGCCTCTTTTGCTTCTTGTAAGGTAATCTTATTTTCAAGATATGGAAACAATTCTTTATAACCGATTCCTTTTGCAGCTTGTGCATCGGGCAATTGTTGTTCATATAACCATTTTACTTCTTCAATCAAACCCTTTTCAAACATTTGCTCTACACGAAGGTTGATTCGACTATATAACTCTTCTCGATCAGTTGTTAGACCAATAATTTTCGCATCATAAAGGAGCTCTTTTTCCTTACGTTCACTTTGATAACTAGAAAAAAGTTGACCGGTCACCTGATACACTTCAAGTGCTCGGATAATACGTCTGCGATTGTTAAAATGAATTTTTTCTGCAGCAGCTGGATCTATTTGATTTAATTGTTCCCACAAATAGCGATTTCCTTTTTCTACGGCTATCGCTTCTTGAGCTTCACGAAAAGCCTCATCATTTTCTCCGCTTCCACCAAACGTCACATCATACAATAAGGATTCGATGTATAAACCTGTACCCCCTACAATAATTGGTACTTTCCCTTTAACTGAAATATCTTCAATTAAAGACCGAGCTCTCTTTTGGAAATCAGAAACAGCATAAGGAGTCGTTACATCCACTTCATCAATGAGATGATGCGGTATTTCTCCTTGTTCTTCCTTAGATACTTTAGCTGTTCCAATAGTTAGATTGCGGTAAATTTGCATAGAATCTCCACTGATAATTTCTCCATTTAATTCCCGCGCTAAGGAGAGACTTAAACTTGTTTTCCCAACAGCTGTTGGTCCTACAATGATAATAATTTTTTTCTTTTCCACCTTATTCTCCTTCATACTGCCATTTATTTCTTATGTGAAGAGCTCTCTCAGGATAATCTGTGATAATACCTGCTACTTGTTTTTGTAAACAATATTGGATGTCCTCATTCTTATTAACTGTCCAAATGCGTACTGGAATTTCGGAGTTACGAATACCTTTAAACCAGCTTAGTTTCGGATGCCACATTCTAACAGGAATAGTTGGACTTAGAGAAGTAACATTTTCACCATTATTTTCAAATAGTAACGCTATTTTACAAGTAGGATCTACTTCTTTGAGTTGAACTAATGTTTCATAGTTAAAACTGGAATATTCTACACTAAATGACCAATCCTTTTCAGTTACAAAAGCCCATACTTTTTCTACGATTCCTGGGTAAGAATAATTATCTGTTTTTAATTCGATATTTACAAGGCCTTGATAGTCTACTTCTTCAAGTAAATTAAAAACTTCTTGAAGTGTTGGAATACAGCAATGACTGAATTCAGGAGAATACCAACTTCCGGCATCTAGTTGTTTTAGTTCGGTTAATGTTAAATTTTGAACGTTTCCTTTTCCATTCGTTGTACGTTCTACTGATTCATCATGGATAACAATTAGTTCATTGTCTAAACTTAAATGAATATCTAGCTCAATGCCATCGCTTCCCACTCGAACAGCTTCTCGAAATGCTTCTAATGTGTTCTCTGGATGTGTGCCTTTACTTCCTCGGTGAGCAATAATCTTTGTACGGTCCATAACTTACAATCCCTCCATCGCTTACATTCCTAATAATTATAGCATATTTCTATAATAAGCCCTATAGTCAGCTTTCTTCTCACATGAAACTGTCGTCTTTTCTCAAAAAGTAACGTACAATAGAAACTGTAGTAAGGAGGCAGGTAAATGTATTTAACCATCGAAGAAACCGCAGACTATTTAGAACTTTCAACGACTGATATTGTACGTCTTATTCGTGAAAAACAGATTCGTACTTTATCTGATGGCGAAACTATCTTGATTTATAAAGAACAATTCAATTTGTATTTGCGCGAAATTGAAAAATACAAAAAAGAATTACAAGAGTATTTAGATGAACCCATTCCAGAGGATATTGATATAAAGGATGAAGATTAACATAAAACAAGCTTAAGAGAAGTAGACCAAATGGCTATTTCTTGAGCTTGTTTTATTTTTTTCTTATTATTTTCTTTACTAAAGGAACGTATGTTCGTATAATGAGGGTAAGCTTATACGAAAGGATGCCGTTTGGTATGATCAAAATGGATTACTCAAAGGAACCTAGAAGAGATATCTTATGCATTGATGTGACCTCTTTTTTTGCTTCTGTCGAGTCCGTTAGACTTGGCCTCCACCCTTTAGCTTCATATGTTGTTGTGATGAGTAAAGCTGATCAAGATGGCGGACTAGTTTTAGCTGCTGCTCCTAGAGTAAAGAAAGAATATGGTATTAAAACAGGATCAAGACGATATGAGATTCCTAAACATTCCTTTATTCAGATCGTTGAACCTCACATGACTTTGTATTTAAAAGTCAATGCTATGATTAACGCTATCTTTTTGGAATTCGTAGCAGAAACAGATTTGCATCTTTATAGTATTGATGAGTCTTTTTTAGATGTCACCGCTTCGCATGCCTTATATGGTTCTACAAAAGAGATTGCTTTAAAGATCCAAACGACGATCTGGCAACGACTTCGTTTGTTTGTGACGATTGGCATCGGAGATAATCCGCTCATGGCAAAATTAGCCTTAGATAATGCTGCAAAAAAAGAAAAAAACGGCATTGCAGAATGGCATTATAAAGATGTTCCCGAAACCCTTTGGAAAATTCAACCTATTACAGAAATGTGGGGTATTGGATCGCGCACGGCTTCAAATCTTTACCGTTTGGGGATTGATTCTGTTTATGACCTTTCACAATACTCTGTTCATTCCTTAAAAAAAATACATGGAACTATTGGAGAACAACTTTTTTATCATGCTCATGGTATTGATCAAAGTATTATCTCTCAGAAATACACTCCTCTATCTCGTTCATTTGGCAAGAGTCAAATATTAGATCGTGATTACATAGATGCATACGAAATTGAAGTAGTTATTCGAGAAATGGCTGATCAAGTTGCTGCTCGCCTGAGAAACCATCATGCTCAAACGGGTATGATCCATTTAACGATTCGTTTTTCTGGAGAAATTCTGGATAAAGGGTTCAATCAGCAACTAAAAATTTTCCCTACTTCTTCCAGTCAAAAAATCATTGAGACGTGTTTATTTCTTTTTAGAAAACACTACAATAATGAACCTGTTCGTCAATTAGCCATTAGTTGCGGAAAAATACACTACCAATCAGATTTACAATTGGATTTATTCGAATCAGCTGAACAGACCATTAGCCGTGAAGAACTAGAAAAAGTGATTGATCGCATTCGGTTTAAATATGGTTACACTTCCCTTGTACATGCTAGTAGTTTAACCTCAGGAGGAACAGCTATTAAACGCAGTGGCTTAGTCAGCGGACACCAGGGTTAAGTCATATTATAAGAAAAAGAGTTGAGACAAAATGTCTCAACTCTTTTTTACTCATTAATGAGCTGTTTTAGTTTTTCCAGTCCAATCACGGTATCCACCTTTAAGGTGATAAATATCTGTATGGCCCTCTTTACGTAAACGAAGCGCAGCACGTAAACTTAGCGCTTTATTATGATCATAAAGATAAATAGGTTGATCTTTTCTTATTTCAACGCTGCGTGTTTTAAAAGTTGAAAAAGGAATGTTTCTAGCTCCTAAAATGTGCCCTGCATCAAAGTCCTTCTTTTCGCGGACATCAATTAATTGAACTTTACGCATTTCTTTTTTAAACTCTTCTTCTGTTAGTTCCACAGATGCGTTTTTACGTTTGAAATAACTGTAAATTTCGTAACCTGCCCATACTATAATAATAATCCATAAAACTGCATTAATAATTTGACCTATATTCACTTCTTGTGTACCCCTTTCAACTTGTTCTACAGGGATAATTGTACACAAGAATCGTTTGTTTTACTAGCTTTTTTTATATAAGACCTTTTTAACTCTCGTTACTGACTCTAATTAGGCATACTAATTAAGGAATAGATTTTTTGTTGTTCAATATCTATAATACTTTCAAATCGCCAACCATATAAACTATATTTCCCATTATGAGCCATTGAGATTGGCGCATTGTCTGGGAGATCAATAATCGGCTTAATGGTCTTATTCTCAAAATCCAACTCTCCAAACTCAAATTCCCCAGTTTCAAGTTCCAATTGTGCCGCTTCTTTTGCAAATACTCCATAGACAGGTGTGTTTCTTGCAGCCTGACTTAAGTAAGGAAAAACAAGACGATTATTCATGGTCACTTTGGGAATAGACATGAAAGATTGATCAACCATAAATGGATACTGATAACTTAGAAGCAACTCATCTTCAGCAAAGTCTGAAGGTGTAAATGTAATGAATGTATCATCATGTATAAAAAAGCTTGAAACTTGACTCTTTAATCGCAGTGTTTCGTTTGTCCGAATATCTCCCATGTAAAGCTCACCCGTTTCAAGAGAGAAATCCTCTTTATTATCTACATATAAATATAGATTAGCTGAATACCACAAGGGCGTTAATGAAGCAGATGGTATAGAAACAATCTCGTTAGTCTCTGTATTCCAATCACCAACTACCATATTAGAATCGGATTGGTAGTATGAAATAAAGATATGGTGTTGATCTGCTGGATTCCAGTTCACATTAACAAAGCCTTTCGTTTCTAAAGGCAATGTTTGAACAACTGCACCGCTCCTATCAATTACTCTTAACTCCCCACCATTTTCGCTAGCAACTTGAATCACTATCTGTTGTTGATTTTCTGAAATAATAGCTGTTAAAATAATCGATCCGGCTTCATAAATAGGCTCAGTTTCTCCTGTGAAAATATTAAAAAGAGATAATGTATCATTATTTACTTCGCCTGAATGAATCAATACTTCTTCATTAGACATCCATCCAATCACTTTTCTAAAACTTTCATATTCAATAGGAATTTCTTTATAAGACAATGGCTTTTTTTCAGACACAGTTGGTTTATTATCTTGATTTTTGTTGCAACTCAATAAAAATAAGGAAGCAGAAAAAAGCAAAATAGCTAAACTAAACATCATATATTTTTTCTTTTTCCTTTTCATCTCATCACCTTATTTTTTTGATTAATTGACATCGTATGGTTACTTGCTAGTACCATTCCAAAAACTTTCATCTAAAGTATAGCATATGCTATGCCGTTTCACACTTTATTAGCCTACTTCACCTTACTAGAGATAACTAAATGAAATCATTTGGAACACTAAAAAAAGAACTACGATACCATTTAAAAATGGAATATCTGGGTTCTTTTTTGCACTCATCTTGAGCAATGATTACTTCTTTTTAAATTGGTATATAAGTGCGCCTTTTAAATTAAATAGTTAATACCAATCAAATGCTACTTTTCTTTCCAATTCTAAGTTAATATTCTTTGCTTTTATTTCTTTTTCGAATTGTTCTAATGAATCATATTCGACAACTTCTCTGGTGCCTCTATTAACTATTAAATAATACACATCTGAATAAACATCCAGATCATCTTTTTTGCTAGAAGCAATAATATAATCATTATTCCAATTTAATTTAACAATACTGTCCGCAAATTCAATATGTATTTCTTCATTTTCATATTGGAGTACTGAAAATGATGCAGACATTGATTGAACACTATAATAGTCATCTATCCCTATTTCATGAGCAGTAGAGGAAGTTCCAGATGCACGATAACGATTGTCAGGGTTTGTTGAAAGGACTTCCCGACCGAAGATCAAAATAAAAGGCAATAAGATTACTAAAAGAAATACTACTGACAATAAACTTTTTTTGGTCATTTTACTTTCTCTTCGAATTTAAGGATAGGCTTAGCTCTTTTTTTTGACATCATTACATAACCTCTATTCATTAGTTTATATATCTTAACCATTATTCAATTTAAAAGATTCATTAGATTGTTTAGCCTTCTAAATCTGATTTGCGAAGAAGACAATAACCTAGAATAATTAAAGTATAGCCAAAAATGATTTCTTTGTTTAATACCGCCAAAATAGCACCACAAAAAGTAAAGATCGATACAATCTGATAACAATTTTTTTTACTTATTTTTTTCATTATACTATCTCCCATAGCCATTCTTCTAACCAAATAATTCATAATCAAATTATCTATCTCATCTCATAAAATTAAAAGAACGTGTTGGTTTACATAGTAGCAACCAATGGGTGCTACTATGCAACTAATGGTTTATAGCCAACACTCTTCCCTTTTCGTATGATAGAGATAAGAAATAAATAAGGAAGAAGGCAATTGGCATTAGGAGAAAAGTTGAAGGAAAGCAGAACCAATAATTTAAACAAAATAGAACTAATTGAATGATAAAAGGAGTTACTATAAAAATGGAAAAAACTAAATTAATTCGGTTTAAAGAAGGATTTTTATATGCGTTACTCTTTATGGGATTTAATGGACTAAAAGAACTTATTTTTGATTATGTAGAAACGAGTCAGCTTTTTCGTGAATTCAGCCACGCACCCAAGGAAGTAATTGGAGTAGTTGCCATTACTATTTTAGGATTATGGATAGTGCTTGGTTTACTAATTGGATTCGGTTTAATTGTTTCAGATACCTTGAAAAGATGACGGTCTTAAACTTTTACACAACTATTGTTTCACGCTGCATTGATGTTAAAAACGAGTTAATAGAGAATGAATTATCCCAATCTCCACATGTATTTTACTCATGTCAAGACTGCCTAGCTCTTTTAATTTAGCAGAAAGAAGGAAATCAAATTGTCAGATAAAATTAAAAAATTTCTTAAAACACTTGGTCAATCCTATTTATTATTTGCGGGAATGCTTATAGGCACTAAATTTATTATTATGTTGAACAATAAAGACACTATAAAAAATACATTTACTTCAGAATTTTTTTATAGTTTCATTTGGGCTATTCCATTATTAACTATCATTGTAATGATTAAAGTAGTTGTTAAGAACTACATAAAAAAATAAACTATTTACTTTCTACTAAACAATGTTTTATCAATATATAATAGGAGTTTTGCTGATGATCTATTTATTAATGACAGTAGTGCTAGTTTTAGGAGGACTAACGTATCTTCAAGCGACAGAAATAAACAAATTAAAGAGTCTCTTTTCATATAATCAATCTAAAATGATTAAAGATGCCTTAGAATATTTAAAAGTAATGAATGAAATACAAACTATTAAAAATATTAGACAGGACTATTATCCTATCGATTTAGTTCAAGCGAAAAAAATAGTTGAAAAAGCTAAATCACGTAAATAAACAATGCTTAAAGTATTTCCATTGAAAATAAACTAAAAATAGGAGAACAACAATGAAAAAATTACTAATTACATTTCAATTTTTATCTTTTATAGTTCTAGGAATATCATTAATAGGATTTCTATTAGTTTCCCCCTCTATACTTGCAGTTGGTACAGATAAGTTTGATTTAGGCAGATGGTTAGACGCCGATATCTTTTTAGTTAAGTTTGGGTTAATCTTTTTTGTAATTGGTTTGCTCTTCCATCTAATTGCGCTTATTTTCAGTTTACGGTTAAAAAGTAATTAGGATTAAATATAAGGTTGAGCGTGTTACCTATATTAATTACTATAGAAGCAATAAAAAAAGAATTAATTTATACTATATACAAGAATTCACTAATTTAGGAGGGGTTTTTTGAATAAAGAAATTTTTAAACAACCAAATTTTTACCTAGCTCTATTTAACTTTTTTATAGGACTTTTATTTATTTTTCAAGAAGGATCTGTTGCAAGAACAGCTAGTTATATTTTCCAACTAAACTTTATATTCAATATGTATATTATAAATAGTACAAAAAAAAATAAACACTAATATTTCAAAAAGGGTGAAGAAATCAATAATGGTTGGACGTTGCAACTCATTTAAAGGCCCTCTTCTCTCATAAAAATGATATATGATTTTATGGAAACTACTTTGTTTAGTTCTATGTACTATTATAAATAAACAATTAAGTATCAGGAGGAGATAAAATGTTAATAATGCTTTTAGCAGTCATTGGTCTCGTTATCGTTGGTTGGAGTTGGTCTAAATTGGGTGGTATTACCGATTATTGGGTTGATCAAGGAAAAAAATGACAAATAATAAATCTTTTATTAGAACATATAAAAATTTATGCAACACCTGTCACAAAAAAGAGTTAGGATTAGTATCCTACTCTTTTTTTATAAACATGCCCTTCTCTATGTTCCCTAGTTCATCCTATGTCCATTTAAATTCCCCCTTGACAGACAGTTGTCGGTATTTATTTTATTACTTTTATGTTGTCTCTTATATGTGTGTATTAATTTATATAAAATTTATTAGCTGGAAAGCGACTAATCTTATCGAGTAAATATTCTTTAATTCACTCTAAGAGATAAATGGACAAAAGCATTTTCAAAAAAACTTTTCCATATAATTTGTCCTCTTTTTGTACCATTCACTAAAACGATTAGATCTTATTAAATCTATCTTGGATTGAAATAAAGGAGATACAGATCATTGTTTACTTTTTATTGCATTCATTAATTGAATTTTTAGTGAAATTCCTGCTTCTCTCTTAATCTTTATCATATTCCCAAATATATTGACCCCTATTTCTAATAAAACAAATAGGGCACTAAGAGCAATACCACTAGCGACTATATATTTTAACATTGGATTATCTCTCCTTATTGTC
>NZ_JBEMBC010000037.1:0-25728 GCF_040274425.1 Carnobacterium sp. | reverse complement strand
GTAATAATTAATTGATATTGTTTATTCCTTAGTTCTTCATCAATACTTGCTAAAATAGTATTGGTCGCAAATGAATCCAATCTAGGAATGATGGTTCCAATCATATTTGTTTTTTTCGCTTTTAAACTTTGCGCAAACGTATTCGGTGCATAGCCAGTTTCATTCACAATTTCATCTAATTTGGCTTTGGTTTTCTTACTAACGGATCCGCCATTCAAATACCTGGAAACCGTACTTTTGGCTACTCCAGCTTTATGAGCGATATCTTTTATGGTTACCATCTTATCACCTTACGTTTCTATGATCTTTGCTTTTTTATTTCTCTTCCATAGCCATCAATAGGCAACCTGTAATACCAGCATTATCTTCAAGCTCAGGCGTGACGATGTACTCATCTAATGCTGGCGTATTGACGTAGTCAGCCATTAAATTGGCAAATTCTTTTTTGATTAAATCAAGTAGTTGCGTTTGTTTCATAACGCCTCCACCTAAGATAATCTTTTCTGGACTAAGAATCAAGGTATAGTTGACTAATGCTTGTGCTAAATAAAAAGCTTCTATTTCCCAAACTTTTTTATCATCAGCTAAGTCCATTCCTTTTTTTCCATAACGCTTTTCAATGGCTGGACCTGCAGCTACACCTTCCAAGCAATTGCCATGGTACGGGCAAACGCCTTCAAAATCATCTTCAGGGTGCATACTGACTAAAAGGTGTCCCATTTCAGGATGTCCAAATCCGCTTAATACTTTCCCGTCAACAACTGCTCCACCCCCGATACCGGTTCCAATTGTCAAGTAAAGACAGCTATTAGTTCCTTGTGCACTTCCTCTTTTAAGTTCACCATAAGCAGCAGCGTTCACATCTGTCGTCCAAGCTACTGGAATACCATATCTCTTTTTAACAGAACCTAAAAAGTCATAGTTTTTCCAAGCTGTTTTGGGGGTCGATGTTACATACCCGTATGTAGCTGATTTTTCATTAACATCAATTGGTCCGAAAGATCCAATTCCAATAGATGTTAACGTATATTGGTCAAAAAAACCAAAGACTTGTTTAAGGGTTTCTTCAGGTGTAGTAGTTGGGATACTCACTCGTTCTTTTATTTCCAATTGTTCATCACTGACTGCACATACAAATTTTGTTCCGCCTGCTTCTATTGCACCATACATCATTCTACTTCCTCCTACTGGTCTGCTTTAATTATTTTAGAAAAGGGTTTCTTAGCCCTAATATTACCACAGAATTTTTACAACTACTAGATAGCCAACTAGCTTTTTATACGGGAAAACACTAAAATAAAAAGCTCTTTAAAGAAAGATTTTCTTTAAGAACTTTTTTAGCTGTTTCTTATTTTCTTTACCCGTTTTATTATCAAACCCATCTTCACTCTGTATAGGAGTTAAAATAAACCAGATCTTTAAAAATAAAGAGCTTATGCTCATACTCCAACTTATTCATTTCTTTTAACTTTTTGATGGTATTTCCAACGGTTTCTCTTGAACAGCCACTAATATCTGCTATTTCATTGATCGTAATAGGGTAAGGAATATTAACCATCGTTGGATTAGTATAATCCCCTAACTCTTTCATTAAATAATTTAAAGCTTTGATGATTCGATTTGTAGCACTTGAAACGACCATATACTGCACTCTGGTTTCGTGGTTTTCAAGAATTTTAGACAGCTTATGATAAAAGTACATCATTTGTTTAGGATTCTCTGCAATTAGACTTTCAAAGAGACCTGTAGGCATATAGTAAAGTTCAATATTGGTCACTGCATACGCAGAATAATGATAAGCATCATCTGAAAACAGACCACCATAAGGAAATAACGTTTCTTTTTTAACATAATCTGTATACGTATAAGACGCACTTTCATCATATCTTTCAAGTCTGACCAATCCATTTAACAAATAAAATACTTTGTCTCGGATGTCTCCTTCATCAAACAAAACTTGTCCTTTTTTGTATTTACGTAAATACATATTTTTTCGGAGATGATTAAATTCTGAATCAGTAAATTCTGAAAAGACTGGTCTGTAACGAAGCTCATATAAATTCGTCATCTTTTTTTGAATAATGGTCATCAAAAACACTCCTTCATTTACGTACACTATATCATCCCACAAGATAATTTCTTCACAAGATCAGTTTAACACAAAAGCAAGAAAAAACCTCTTTTAAAAAGGCTTTTCTTGCTTTTTATGGGCATTTTTTAATAGCGCTTACACTATTTTGTAATGATTGTTCCAGCTCCTTCTGTTAATACTTGCTCTATATTTTCTAAGGATGTAATAATAGCTTTTCCTTTTTTCGCATTTTCAACAAATGCAATTGCTGCTTCTACTTTTGGCAGCATGCTTCCGGCAGCAAATTGATTCTCAGTAATATAGGTTTTCATTTCTTCAACCGATACTTGATTTAATTGTTTTTGATTTGGTTTATTAAAATTGACATACACATTATTTACACCCGTCAGAATAATCAGTAAATCTGCTTGAATCAATTCAGCCAACTTCTGAGATGCAAAATCTTTATCAATGACTGCTTCTATCCCTTTTAATTCCTTCCCCCTTTTCACAACAGGAATACCACCTCCGCCAACGGTAATAGGAATGATTCCATTTTCGACCAATTGATTGATGACTTTGTGTTCTTTAATACTGATTGGCTTTGGAGAGGGAACAACTTTACGCCAACCTCTTCCTGCATCTTCTTTAAAAACGGCTTTTGTTCGTTCCATTTCAATTTCAGCTTCTGCTCCAGATAAAAACGGACCGATGGGTTTGCTTGGATTTCTAAAAGCAGGATCAGTTTCATCTACGATTACTTGAGTAATCAGCGAGACAACTGATTTATCTAAATTTCTTTTTTCTAAAGCACGTGTAAGAGCATTTTGCATCCAATACCCAATACTTCCTTGAGTCATTGCGACACAGGTATCTAATGGCATTGCTGGATTCTTAGGGCTATTTATGGCAATTTGTTGTAACAATAGATTGCCAACTTGAGGGCCGTTTCCATGGGAGATAACCAGATCATCTCCATTTTCAATAAATTTAACCAAATATTCCGCTGTTTTTTCAAGAGCTTGTTGTTGAGCTTGCGCACTTGCATCATTTGATAATATTGCATTTCCGCCTAACGCTACGACAATTTTCCTTTTCCCCATGTTTTTCACCTTCCTCTACATATTACTAATATCGATTGAACCGTTGATTATTTGAACGATAGCGAGTAAAAAGAGTGCCACAACGACTGCTGCTGCAATCCATTCACTTTTAGTAAAGAGCTTTTCTTTATTTTCTTTTTGTACCCAAGCGTAAATAATAATTCCTGGTGCATACAACAACATGGTTAACAACAAGTAGTCTACTCCACCTGCATAAATTAACCAGATAGCATACACACTAGCTACTACCCCAATAATAATATTTTGATTACGGCGTTTAGTTCCATTCGATTCCAATAAAGACAATTTCAACTGGTAAAATGCTGTAAACGCATATGGAATCAAGATTGCTGATGATGCTAATGAAAAAGCAAAATTGTACGCACGTGAACTGATCAAGAATGTGAATAAGAACAGTTGGATCAATACGTTTGTAAATAGTAATGAATTGACTGGAGCACCATTCTTATTTTCTTTAACAAAAAATTTTGGGAATGCCCCTTGTTTCGCAGCTTGATAAGGCAGTTCAGCTGCAAACATTGTCCATGCCAACCAAGCACCTGAAACAGATATGATAACCCCTATATTGATCAGTATTGCACCCCACTTACCAACTACACTTTCTAATAAATAAGCCATTGCAGGTTGAGGCAATTCTGCTAGTTCTGGTCTTGTTAAGACAGCCATAGATAGAATCGTTGTCAACAAATAGATTGCAATAACAGTTACTAATCCAATAATCGTTGCTTTTCCGACATCTGATTTTACTTTGGCACGTCCAGAGAACACTACCGCACCTTCAATACCAATAAATACCCAAACCGTTACTAACATCGTTCCTTGAACTTGATCCATTACTTCTTTAAATGTGAAGTTCCCTGAGATGGTTCCCCAAAAATCAGCAGTAAATACATCTAATTTAAAGGCTACAAACATGGCTACAAAAAAGATTGCCAAAGGAATCAATTTAGCAGCAGTAACAATCGCATTGATAAATGAAGCTGTTTCGACTCCCTTTAATATAAGTGCGTGAACCAACCAAAGCATAATGGATGCCCCGATGACAGAAGCAAGATTCTGTCCGTCTTCAAAGATTGGGAAAAAGTATCCAATCGAGCTGAAGAGTAATGTTCCGTAAGCAACATTCCCTAAGAAAGCAGATAACCAATAGCCCCAAGCAGAATTGAATCCCATGTATTTTCCAAAACCTTCTTTTGCATAACTATAAATACCGGCATCCAAATCAGGGCGTTTAGCAGATAAATTTTGAAAACAAAATGCTAAAAATCCCATTCCAATACCGGCAATGATCCAACCGATGATTACAGGACCCACTGAAGCTTCAACTGCCATATCTGACATTAAGTTAAAAATTCCGCCACCAATAATGGACCCGACAACTAGAGCAATTAAAGGAATTAAGCCTACTTTTTTTTCTTCCACTGTTCTTCCTCCTTCATTTTAATAATGAACGGTATAGCTGAAATGAAAAGGTTTCATACTTTGATTCCTATGAACAAAAGTATGAGAAATGAAATTCCTCATACTTTATTGTTCATACTGCATATCACTAAACTTTAGGAATAAATAAGTTTCCTAATGTTGCAGCCATAATGGCTTTGATAGAATGCATCCGGTTTTCAGCTTGATCAAATTGTCGTGCGTGTTTGCTTCTAAAAGCTTCATCTGTAATTTCCATAGCATCAATATGATACTTTTCTTTTACATCATGCCCATAGTCGGTCTTTGTATCATGGAAAGCTGGCAGACAATGCAGAATGATCATGTCTTCTTTACCTGTTGCACGAACCATATCCATATTTAATTGATAAGGAGTCAACAATTCGATTCGTTCAGCAAATTTATCTTCTTCTCCCATTGATACCCAAACATCTGTATATAATACGTCTGCTCCTTTAACGCCTTCTGCCACATCTTTTGTGATCCTAATTTTGCTGCCAGATTGATCTGCAAAGGATTGAGCCATATCGATTAAGTCTTTTTCTGGGAACAGTGATTCAGGAGATACAATATGAATGTTCACACCTAAAATCGCTCCAGTAATCAGTAAGCTGTTTGCTACATTGTTGCGGCCATCTCCGACGTAAGCTAAGGTAAGTCCTTCAAGATGTCCAAAGTTTTCTTTAACCGTTAAAAAGTCAGCTATCATTTGTGTCGGATGCCATTCATCAGTCAATCCATTCCAGACAGGAACGCCTGAAAATTCAGCTAATTGTTCCACTGTATTTTGTTTGAACCCGCGGAATTCAATCCCATCAAACATGCTTCCTAAAACGCGAGCAGTATCTTCAACGGATTCTTTCTTTCCTAATTGAATATCATTTTTTCCAAGGTATTCTGGATGCGCACCTAAATCGATGGCTGCAGTAGTGAACGCAGCGCGGGTACGAGTAGATGCTTTTTCAAATAACAATGCGATATTCTTTCCTTCTAAATAGTGATGGGGAATGCCTCTTTTTTTCAAATCTTTTAAGTGTGCAGATAAGTCGATTAAATACATCAATTCTTCTTTTGTAAAATCTTTTTCAGCTAATAAACTGCGTCCTTGAAATACTTGTTTTATCATTACTTATTCCTCCATATACTGTTTAGTTGTTGTAAGTTTTATCGGTTTAGCATTTAATGTTTGGGTAGATCTTCGCGAATCAGTGGCATACTCATACAACGCGGACCACCACGACCTCTAGATAATTCACTCGAAGCAATTTCGATTACTTCAACTCCATGGCTGCGTAACAGCTCGTTAGAGACATAGTTGCGGTCATAAGTGACAACTACCCCTGGAGCAATGGCCAGTGTATTTGATCCATCATTCCATTGCTCACGTGGAGCAGCAATCGCATCTCCTCCACCACATGGAATCAACGTCAATTTTGGTACATTTAAAGCTTCACGTAAAATTTCTTGCAGATCTGAGCGGTGTGTCATTTTAACTGTGCCAGCTTCTTCTCCTTTTTCCAAAATATACGTATCTACTTCACCGCCATTTTTTTGGATTCCAGGATGGATCGTAAATTTATCATAATCCACCATTGTAAATACCGTATCTAAATGCATCATGGCACGGACATTTGGAATTTTTATTGCCAGTACTTTCTCAAAATTAGAATTGCGCTCAAATAACTCTAGTGTTAACTGTTCAATTGCTTTCGCTGATGTCCGCTGCGAAATTCCAATGGCTAAAACTTTGTCATTTAAAACCAGTTCATCTCCGCCTTCAATCCGAGCTGTATGATTTCGATCACGCCATATCTCCACCTGCTGATCAGCAAATCGTGGGTGGTATTTCATAATGGCTTCGATAAAGAGAGATTCTCTGTTTCGGGCTTCAAATGCCATATGATTGATCGTCAAACCATTTCCAATAGATGCAGCTGGATCTCTAGTGAAATAAAGATTAGGCATAGGATCCATATAAAAAGGGTAAACTTCTTCACTTGAAACATCTGCTAGATGATGGCTTTCAATAGTAACGTCTTTTTTTCGAATGCCAGCCATAATACGATCTACCATTTCTTGTGTATCAAAACTTAAAAGGTATTTCTTTAACCCTTCTTTGACTCCATCTGTTTCAAGATTTGATTCATCTAACATTCGATCAACAAACTTTTCTTTACACTCTCCAGCATCAATCGCTTCTGCGGTTAATTTTTCTAAATACAATACTTCTACTCCACGATCTATTAATGCTTGAGCAAAAGCATCGTGTTCTTTTTGAATAACCGGTAAGTGAGGAATATCGTCAAATAACAAACGTTCCATGATCTCAGGTGTTAAATTTTCTACTTCTTTGCCTGGTCTTTTTAGCAATACAGTCTTCAATTTTCCAATTTCGGACATTACATGAATAGGTGTTGTCATCTTCTATCTTCCTTCCTTTCATACTGTTTCTATTGATTACATTCCTATCATACCGTTTACATTTATTTGAAGAAAGTTTAAAACCTACACCCAAAATGTCGATTTCATCACATTATTCTTTTACTTTTTCATATATATTCTTTTTATAGAATATTCATTATAAAACGAATCTTTATACTGTATATGAGTTGCATTTATACATTTTTTATCAATTTATTTTTTTTAGAAAAGAGGGAAATTATGAAGAAAGAAGATCGTTTATTTGCTATAAAAAAATTAGTTCTCAATCATGATATTGCTACACAACAAGAATTAATGGATCATTTGCAAAAAGAAGATATTTATACTACCCAAGCAACACTGTCTAGAGATATAAAAGAATTAAACTTAATTAAACTAACTCACTCCAACAAAACAACAAAGTATGTTTTTTATCATGATACTTTCCGTGATAAAAGTCTTTACTATCGTTTAGAAAAATCTTTGATCAATTACGTCAAAACGGTTACTTGTGTTCAATTTTTCGTTATCCTTCTAGTTGTTCCTACTCATCCAAACATTGTGGCTTCTTTAATCGATGAGTTAAAAATACCCGAAATTGCTGGGACAATCGCCAGCTTTGATACTTGTTTGATTATCTTAAAGACCGAAACGGATGCTGGTTTATTGGCTGATTGTTTTTCTGATATTCTTAAAAACCAATCTGAAGTTACATTTGAACAAGCATTGTCGCAATTATTCTAAAAAAACAACTTATTGAGGTATTGTTTTCACTACATAAAAAAGAAACTAACCTGATAAAAGTGGTTGTTAGACCACAATTTTTCAGGTTAGTTTCTTTTAATTTATGATTTAGTTTATTTGTATTCTACAGCTTTTACTTCAACATCAATATTGTTGCGAGTAGCTTTAGAGTAAGGACAGAAAGCATGAGCTTTTTCAGCTAACTCTTGTGTTTCTTCAAGACTTTGTCCTTCAATAGCAACAGTTAACATAACAGAAAGTTTAAATCCGTTGTCTGTTGGGTCTGAATTTAATGAAACTTCAGCCGTAACTTCAGATTCAGCTTGGATTTTAGCTTGTTTAAGCATAATTTCAAGTGCTGAATTGAAACAAGCACTGTAACCTAAAGCAAATAATTGTTCCGGGTTGGTACCTTGTCCAGGTCCGCCCATTTGTTTTGGTGTAGAAACTTTTACAGAAAAAGAACCATCCGGCAAACGACTTTCTCCATTACGTCCACCTGTGTTGATTGCTGTTGTTTGGTACATTACTTTTGATTCAGTCATTTAAAATTCCTCCTAATGTTTTTGATAAATCATCTATTTTTGCCAATAAATCAAAATAATCTTTTTCATTCATATTTAACAGGTTGAGACAGGCAGAAACTTTTCTCAATAACTCATCCTTTAAATCATCAGCTTTTTGAGTTGTTGCAAGGATTACTTTTCTTTCGTCTTCCGGATGACGATTTCGAGTAATAAACCCATTTAACTCCATGCGCTTCAACATCGGTGTTAACGTTCCGCTATCCAGTCCAAGTCTCGTTCCTAATGATTGAACACTCAGATCAGATTCTTCCCACAATACAAGCAAAGCTACATATTGAGTATATGTAAGAGAATAGGGTTCTAAGACCGGGCGATAAAGCTTTGTAAACTGCTTAGATAAAGTATAAGTAGAAAAACATAACTGTTCTTCTAATAAAAAGTTGTTTCCTTCCATTCTTGTTCCTCCTAAATAGGTTGTGCACAATTAAATTGTACATCATCTATTTTTTTATTACAATCTTTTTTAGCTTATTTTTTAATTTTATTTTTATCCTTCAATAATTTTCACGAAAAAGGTTCGTTTTCTAGGTCCGTCAAATTCACAGAAATAAACACTCTGCCAAGTCCCAAGAATCAATTGTCCTTTTGAAACAATGAGCGTTTCACTAGCTCCAATGACAGACGATTTCATGTGTCCATCTGAATTGCCTTCCATATGCACATATTCTTTCTTATTAGGAAACGTTTGATCTAGGCCTAGGCTTAGATCTTTTTTCACATCAGGATCTGCATTTTCATTAATCGTAATGCCCGCAGTTGTATGTGGACAAAATACTAGCATAAGACCATTTTTAACTCCGCTTTTGCATAAAACTTGCTGTAGATACTCATCAATATTGACAAAAGTCTGCTTTTCTTCCGTTAAAAGTTCAAACGAATAAAGATTACTAGTCATGTCTTCAGCTCCTTTTCTTCTTCTCTTCTATCATACCGTATTTCAAAGTATTCCTAAACATATAAGCTGGCAACTGGTATACTATTATTAATAGACAACTGTTTAGAAAGTCGGTGAATTTATGCGTGTTTATGTTGATGCAGATGCATGTCCAGTAAAAAATATTATTATAGAGGAAGCTTTAGCGAAAAGTATTCCAGTGACACTTGTAACAAGTATTTCTCATTTTTCTACAAAAGAACAACCTTCAGGAGTAGAAACTGTTTACGTTGATACCGGTGCTGAAGCTGCAGATTACCGTATCATTAAACTTATCAAAAAAGGTGAAATTTTGATCACACAAGATTATGGATTAGCTTCATTAGGATTAGGAAAAGGATGTCTTGTTCTTCATCATACTGGCTATAGATATACTTCTGAAAATATTGATCAATTGTTGCAATCCCGTTATTTGAGCGCCATGGTTCGAAAAAGTGGTAAACGTACAAAAGGCCCGAAGCCTTTTACTGAAGAGAATCGCAAGGAGTTTAGACAGAGATTTAAAGAAATTATTGCTAGTAATTGATTGATATCATGCAACAAAATGTGGATGGACGAAAAGTAATTCGTCTCAAATCTTCTTTTGTGGGCACATGCTAGTATGAACGGTTGAACAACGTAATGAAAAACTAAAAAGTTGCTTACACTTTTGTTCATGGAAAAGTGAATAATCTTTTTTGCTTCACTTTTCCATGAAACCTAGGTTGACGGAAAAGTAAAGACAAAAAAACGTTCATTGCGAAATTGCAATGAACGTTTTTTTAAGTTCCCGTAACCTTTGTCTCAGCGTTTTGTTTAAAGTTTAAATTCGTTGACTGTATTGGATAATTTTTCTGCAAGATCTGCTAATTGTTCAGAATTGCCAGCGACTTCTTCCATTGAACTTGTAATTTCTTGAGAAGCAGCAGAAGTTTCTTCTACTCCAGCAGCTGATTCTTCAGACACGGAAGCAATTTCTTCAATTGAGCTATTCATGATCTCACTATTAACTTTAATACTCTCCAAGTTCTCAGAAATGCCTTTGATACCTTCTACCATAGTGGAAACAGAAGCATTGATCTTATTAAATGTTTGCTCTGTTTTGTTGATTTGTTTGGTTCCTTCTTCAACTTCTGTGTATCCAGATTGCAAAGATTCGCTAACTTTTTCAGATTCTGTTTGGATTTTTTCAACAAAACCGGTGATATCCGCAATTGATACAGCAACTTGTTCAGCTAGTTTACGGACTTCATCTGCTACTACAGCAAATCCTCTACCGTGTTCGCCAGCTCGTGCGGCTTCGATAGCAGCGTTTAAAGCCAGCAGATTCGTTTGATCCGCAATTTTTTGAATGATGACAACAAGGCTATTGATTTCTTTTGTTTGAAGATCCAGTGTAGCCATTTTTGCTACAGCATCTTGAACGATGTGATCGATTTTTCCCATTTGTCGACTAGTGTCTTCCATAAACTGTTTGCCTTCAGTGGTCATAGATAAAACATCAAGTGAAGATTCCTTGATTTGTTCTCCATTTTTATTCGTATTTTGAACTTTTTTCGTGAAGTTTCCCATTACTAGGGCTAAATTACTTGCCGTTGTGGCTTGCGTTTCAGAACCAGTTGCTAATTCTTGCATCGTTGTTGCAACTTGCTCAGAACCTGATTTTACTTCGCTTGCTGATTGTGTTAAATCATTACTGTTACTCGTCAACATTTCTGAAGCATTGACGATGTTATTGACCATATTTCTTAACGTTTCTTGCATTTCATTCATGGATTGGCTCAGACGACCAGTTTCATCTCTTTCAGTGATTTCTAAAGGCTCTTGGCTAAGGTCTCCTTCAGAAATAGATTCCATACGGTTCATCACAATTTTCATAGGTTTTGTGATAGTAGCAGAAGTTAAGTAGGCAATAACGATTGATAATATCGATGTAACCAGTAAAACGATAATACTGATGACTCGTACTTGTTCTCCATTGTCTATTACTTGTTGTCCGATTACTTGGATTTCCTTTTCCCGTTCTTCAGCTAATTTAGAGAACCCGGCAACTAATTCATTTTCGATTGGCTGAGCTTGCTCAATCATTATTTCTTGTGCATTTTCTGTGTCTCCCTCATCATAGGCTGCCAAAGCCTCATTTGTCAGAGTGCCCCATTCGATTTTTTTACTAATTAAATCATCTAGTTCTTCAGAATTGCTTAATTCAAGAGCTTGATTTTCCAATGCAATACTTACATCAGTTTCATCTTCGAATTGTTGTCTATACGACTCTTCTTCATAAAACATGAATCCTCTCAGTAAACTGGTTCGCTTGTTCATATTCGTTGCAAGCTTTTCATCTACTACTAAAAGTTCTACTTCTTCTTCTAGAATTTTTTTTAAGGATTGGTTTGTTTTACTTATAGATGAAATTGTATAGTAGCTGAGTACCAACATTAGTAATAGTGTTATTGCAAAACCGGTTATAATTCTTGCGCGGATATTTTTAAACTTAAACTTCTTTTTCATTTCATTTTCTCCTCTTATTTGTTAGCAAGTCTATCATTATTACTTAAACATCTTAAAAAAAACCGCTAACTCCCTTTTTTATTCTTAAAGAATTATTCTTAGACCTTTTTTTCTTTTACCTTCCTTAGAAGGTAATCCTGTCATGCTTATTTTTTCATTAAGTGTTTCATTCAAACAAGAAGACTGGAAAAATTCCAGCCTTTTTGTTTGACTATTTTCTAGCTTCTTTTTCAAACTACACTTTAAATTCTCCTACCATTTCTGCTAGCCCTTTAGCTAAATCAGAAAGTTGTTCAGAATTCTCAGCAACCTCATCCATAGAACTAGTGATCTGTTGAGATGCAGCAGATGTTTGTTCGACGCCTGCAGCTGATTCTTCTGACACTGATGCAATTTCTTCAATAGAACTATTCATGATTTCACTGTTTGTTTGGATGCTCTCCAAGTTTTCTGAAATGCCTTTGATTTCCTCTACCATTTTAGTAACAGAAGCATTGATTTTGTTAAAGGTCTCTCCAGTTTTGCTGATTTGACTGGTTCCTTGTTCTACTTCTTTATAACCGACTTGTAAAGAATCGCTTACGCGTTTAGATTCCGTTTGGATTTTCCCAACAAATCCAGTAATATCAGTAATAGAAACAGCTACTTGTTCCGCTAATTTACGAACTTCATCTGCAACAACAGCAAATCCTCTTCCATGTTCTCCAGCTCGAGCTGCTTCAATAGCAGCATTTAAAGCCAATAAATTAGTTTGATCAGCAATTTTTTGGATAATCACAACTAAGTTATTGATTTCATTTGTTTGTTGGTCCAAAACAGACATTTTGAATACTGCATCTAGAACGATTTCATCGATCTTAGACATTTGGCGACTCGAATCTTCCATGTATTGCTTCCCTTCGGTTGTCATAGACAATACACCTTCAGAAGAGGCTTTGATTTTTTCTCCATTTTTATTGGTCATTTGGACTTTTTTCGTAAAATTATCCATGACAACTGCTAAATTACTCGCAGTAGTTGCTTGTGATTCAGATCCAGTTGCTAATTCTTGCATTGTTATAGCGACTTGTTCAGAACCTGATTTAACTTCATTTGCTGCTTGATTCAATTCGTTACTGTGATTCGTTAGCATTTCAGAAGCCATTTGAATGCCTTCCATAACTTCTTTTTCCATCACTTGCATTTGATTTATCGCTATAGCCAGTTCACCTATCTCGTCTTTTGAGGTTACTTCTAATGGATCAGAAGTAAGATCTCCAAATGCAATTATTTTCATTCGTTCAACTACTTTATTGATTGGTTTAATAATCGAATTTGAGGTTATTAAACCAATGACGATGCCTAATATAATAATAATGATGCTGATACTAAATATGGATATCAATGAACGGTTTCCTGAACTCGTTACGGACTGGGCATTTGCATTAATAGAATCCATTCGTTTAGTGGACAATTTTTCAAACTCATTGATTAAGTCATTTGAGTAAGGTTCAACAGAGGATCTCAAATAACTGGCTGCACTAGCCGTATCGCCGTTATCGTATCGTTCAAATACTTCTGTAAGCACCATCTGTTCCCAGTCATTGCTTCGTGCGATCACTTCTTTTGATGCTTTTGAATCAGTCAGAGTGAAAAGTGTCTTTTCATACTCATGGCTTTTTTCAGTATATTGATTGAACAAATTTTTATACATTTGGTCTCCAAATAATATGTATCCTCGCGCTGCAGCAATTCTTTGTGACAGACTAAATGTCAAATTATCATTAACAATCAAAAGTGCTAGTTCTTCATCGACCATTTGTTCTGTACTATCATTCGCTCTCGAAATGGTTACAACAGTTATTGAAGATAAGATAATAACCAATACAATGATGGTCATAAAAGATAATAGAATTTTCGTTTTTAAACTTTTAAACCGCAATACATTAGTGAATCTTGATGTATCCCAATTTTTGATACTCCACTTATTCGCATTTACGGCTTTCTTTTCAATATTATTTTCCAACTATTTTACTCCCTTTCTTTCCCAATTCTTGATAAATATATTTTTATTTCTGTATGTCTTTTACTATATCGGTTGTTTTTTTAAGAACTTTAGCTTAATTACATGATTCTTCTTAACTAATTTGCAAAAAAAAAGATCAGTCCAGTATCTTCTGATACTTCAACTCATCTTTTCGTTCATTCTTTCCTACTATTATTGTTTATTGACTAAACAGCTACGTATTCTCCTAATGAAACATCGTATTGAATCACATCTTCATCTTTATTCTCGTCCCACACGACCTTACCTTGTTCAATCTCTACTACACGATTGCGGATCTTATCTACTATGCCGCGATTATGTGTAACCATAAGAATCGTTGTTCCTTTTTGATTGATCCGATAAAATAACCGCATAATCTCTAAAGCTGTTTGAGGATCTAAGTTTCCGGTTGGTTCATCTGCAATAATGAGTTTAGGGGAATTAACGATTGCTCGTGCAATAGATACACGTTGTTGTTCTCCACCAGACAAATCCGTTGGCTTATCATTTGCTTTGCTTTCAAGCTCTACATAACGCAGTGCCTGCATCACCAATGGTTCGATTTCTTCCGGTTCTGTGCCGATTACTTCTAATGCATAAGCAATATTTTCGTACACTGTACGATCCATCAATAATTTAAAATCTTGAAAAACAATCCCAATTTGTCTTCTAAGTTTTGGAATATCTCTTTCTTTCATTTTAGAAATCAAGTGACCACAAACTTCGATTTGTCCTTTAGTTGCTTTCTCTTCTCTGTAAAGCAACTTAGCTAACGTTGATTTTCCAGAACCACTTGCTCCGACTAAATAGACAAACTCTCCGTCTTCAATTGTAAGATTGATGCCTCGAAGAGCTTTTACTCCTTTAGAGTAATTTTTAACGACATTTTTCATTCTAATCATCTATTGTCACCTGTCTTACCTCAAATTCTTTCCTGACGCTTACTTTACGTCAACCAAAATCCGATAAAGTGCACTTGCCTAAAGGGGTAATCCCTTTTCCTATTGTGTCTACTAATTACTGTTTAAACTGATTGATAACGGAAGCCATTTCATCTGTTCCTTGTGCGACTTTAAGATTTAGTGAATACGAACGCTGTGCCAACATCATTTCTGTAATAGAAGAAGCTAAATCAACATTTGATGCTTCTAAATAATGCTGTTGAATCGAACCTTCTCCTGTAGCGAACGCTCCCTCATAACGGTATTTATTCTCTCCTACAGGGACCATTTCATTCAATTGAGCAGGCTGAAACAAGGGAATCGTTCCCACTAACACACTGCCATTGGTTGAATTGATCGTCACTTCGCCATTTTCAGCGATAGTCACATCACCTTCCGGCCATTGATCAGTTGGCATAATCGTTTGTATCTCCAACGTGTCTCCATTATCATTTGTAATGGATTTATCACCATTTACATGAAAAGCACCGTCTCTCGTTAAGTAACGCTCTCCATTTTCTCCCGTGACACCAAAAAATCCTTCTCCAGCAATCGCCAAATGGTAATCATTAGGATCAGAAACAAGTGAACCTTGGGCAAAATTTGTAGATGTTACTCCGCTTTTCGTTCCTATCGTTATTCCTGAACCTTGAGCATCATCTGATAAGTACACTGCTCCATCATTTATGTCATTTAATAGCAACTCATTAAAACTAATATTTTTCGATTTGTACCCTGTCGTATTGATATTTGCAATATCGTTTGATACAGCATCCATTTGATTTTGGATCGCATTCATGCCGCTTTTACTGATGCTTAAAGGTATACTCACTTTCTCTTCCTCCTAAACTTTTCCAACTTCATTGACAGCTTTTCTTAACGTTTCATCCGCTGCACTGAGTGCTTTTTGATTCGCTTCAAATTCTCTTGAGACTTGCATCAAATTTGTGATTTCATCTACGGTCGTTACATTTGATGTTTCCAAATAGTTTTGTTGTACTACTGTACCGCCAGTTTGTACCGTTCCACCTTGTCCAGTAAACAGTGTGTCTCCCACTCTTGTTAATCCAGCTGTATCGTTAAATTCAGTGATCATCAAGCTCATTCCAGTTCCTGCCAGATTTCCTCTGTTGTCAATAGAAAAATCTGAACTGTTGACTTGAATTGGGGCGGATTGGCCATTCCCAGTTGTCCCAAGAACACGGTATCCTTCTTGAGTAACGAGCTGTCCAGCATCATTTACTGTGAAATTCCCATTACGTGTATAGTAGTTTCCTCCATCTGGTGATTCAACTGTAAAAAAACCGTCGCCTTGAATCGCTACATCTGTTGCCGAAGCCGTTGCTTTTAATCCACCTTGACTAAAGTTTTGAACGATCTCATCAATTTGATTGCTGAATACAAACCCGCCAATGTCTTGTTGTTGATTTAATAATGGGCCATCTAAGTGATTAGACATAACTTCTGAAGCACGAGTACTTTGAATGATCTCTTGCGATTTATAGCCAGAGGTATTGATATTCGCCACATTGGCACTGATATTCTCTTGTCTCTTTTGCAGAATATTAAAATTGTTGTTGAGTGTTGTTAAACTTCTAATCATCGTATTCTCTCCTCATTGATTCTTTTAACTTTAAAATCGTTTTGCCATGTATTTGTGAAACTCTTGGAACGGAGATGTCAAAAATATACGCGATTTCTTTAAGTGACAACTCTTCAACGTAATACAAGTTTAAAATAGTCTGTTCTCTTTCACTCAGTGTACTGACATATTTTGTAAGCAATTGTTGGCGTTCTTTATCTAATAAACGATCTTCGGAACCCGTTTCATGTGTATCTTCCAAAAAGTCCAGCAATTCAATTGAATTACCGTCATCACTGAACATGACTTTCTCCAATGAGACAGCCGCAAGATGATGAACTGTTTCATGAATTTTAGACAAAGCTTTCTCATCGATTTTTAGCTCTTCACAAATTTCATGTTCAGTAGGTGTCCGCATCAGATCGGCTTCTAATTTTTCTTTAGCACGATAATACTCATTCAGTTTTCCCATTCGTGATCGAGATACTGGAGCCGTTTTCCTTATTTCATCAATAATCGAACCTTTTATTCTAATGTACGCATACCCTTCAAAAGGAACTTTTTTAGCCTTATCAAATTTCTCAAGAGCATCCATCAAACCAATGACACCTATATTGTATAGATCCTCTCGATCGTACTCACTCCGTTTGATATCTATTCGATTGACGATCTTTTCTACTAAGGGAAGGTATTTAATGATTTCCTTTTCCCTATCATTTTCGTAATACATTTGCACCCCTCCCTCTTAAACAGACTGCCTTAAAATGAATAGACTGTTTCCAATTCCAATCATTTCTTCATTCTTATCCCTCAATCATACCTACTGTTTCAATAGGTACATCGTTTGGTACTTCGTTTAATGATACGACCGCTAAATCAGGAAAATTATACGTTAATAGATTTTTCAAAGCGGGTCTAACTTTTGGTGAGGCTAATAAAACATGCGGAATGCCTCTTGCTGAGAGTTGATTATGAATAGCTGTGATGCTATCAAAAATTTTCGTTACTGTATCTGGTTGTAAAATTGGAATAGATCCAGCAGAAGATTTTTGGATGCTTCTTGTGATCAGCTCCTCTGTATCCGGTAAAATCGTGACAACTTGTAAAACATCTTGTTCATTTAAGTAAGGTTTAACAACCGTTCGTTTTAACGCTTGACGAACATATTCTGTCAGCATTTCACTATCTTTTGTTGTATTTCCATAATCAGCCAATGTTTCTAAAATAGTTACCAAGTCATTGATTGGAATATTTTCTTTCAATAAATTTTGCAAGACTTTTTGGACTTCGCCTAATCGAAGAATATCTGGGATCAGCTCATCAATCACTACACCGTATTTATCTTTGATGCCTTCCAGCAATTGTTTCACTTCTTGTCTGCCTAATAATTCATAACTTGATTTGTAGATGGTCTCTTTCAAATGAGTCACTAAAACGGTTATCGGATCGACTACTGTATAGCCTCTTAAATCAGCTGCTTCACGATCGCTTTCATTCACCCACATAGCGTCCAGTCCAAAAGCCGGTTCTTTTGTAGGAATTCCATCAAAGTCAAACTCTGTTTCACCAGGATCAACGATCATATACTTATCTAAATACAATTCTCCACGAGCAATGACATTGCCTTTGATTTTTATCACATAATCATTGGCTTTCAATTGCAAGTTATCTCGGATACGAATTGGACTCAATAGAATACCTAATTCATGAGCACTTTGTTTCCGTATGGTTGTGATATGGCTCATTAAATTATTGTCTTGGTTTTCATCCGCAATAGGAATTAATCCGTAACCGATCTCAATGGATATAGGATCCACTTGAAACGATGCGACAGATTCATCAACAGTCTTTTCACTTTTGGTTCGTTGTGCAGCCATTGACCGCATTTCTTTAGCTTTTTGATTGGTTTTCTGAGATTTTTCGTTTTCCATCAATAAATAACCAGCTGCTCCACTCAAAACACCCAATAATAAAAATGGAATCGTTGGGAAGCCAGGCATGATAGCAAATAAAAGTAAAATCACTGACAGCATCATCATTACTTTTGACGAACCGAATAATTCTTCACCCATCGAGCTCCCAAAGCCTTTAAGGCTTCCAGAACGCGTCACTAATATCCCAGACGCTACCGAGATCAATAAGGAAGGGATTTGACTGACCAGTCCATCCCCAATCGTTAACTTCCCAAAAGTCATCAACGCTTCCATAATAGGCATGCCGTTTTGCAGTGAATGAATAGCTACTCCGCCGATCAAGTTGATTACGGTGATAATGATACCGGCCATGGCATCCCCTTTTACGAATTTACTCGCTCCATCCATCGCACCAAAAAATTGAGTTTCTCTTTCAAGATCTGATCGTCTTTTTTTAGCTTGTTCTTCATTGATTAATCCTGAGTTCAAATCCGCATCGATTGCCATTTGTTTACCGGGCATAGCGTCTAATGTAAAGCGGGCAGAAACTTCAGAAACACGGCTGGAACCATTCGTTACGACCATCATCTGAATGATCACGATAATGATGAAAATAACCGCTCCAACAACGAAATTGCTTCCTGCTACGAAATTAGCAAATGTTTCAATCACAGCTCCGGCTTCTCCTTCAGTCAAGATCAGTCGTGTAGAAGAGATGTTCAGTGCTAAACGAAACATCGTCGTGATCAATAAAATCGTAGGAAAAGTTGAGAACTCCAATACATTTTTTGTGAACAGAGTCAGTAATAATATGGTGATCGACAACGCTATGTTGATCACTAACATCAAATCGAGTAATCCAGATGGTAAAGGTATAATAATCATCGCTAGGATAGCCATTACAAAAAAAGCTACGATAACATCTAAAGAACCGGTTATTTTTTCTAATTTCCCCCAAAAAGCAGTAGACATGTTTTGAACTCCTTATCTTAAATCAGCATTAAATCTTGTTTTTATTTATTTCTTCCATTTGGTATACCAATGCTAGTATTTCAGCAATGGCTTGGTAAAGATCTATTGGTACTGGCTGGCCGATTTCGACCGTTTTATACATGGCTCTAGCGACCGGTTTATTTTCAATAATCGGAACATCGTATGCTTTAGCCCGTTCTCTAATTTTTGCAGCTTGGTGATCTGCTCCTTTAGCCACAATGATTGGAACCTCATCTTTGCCTTTTTCGTAGCGAATGGCTATAGCTAGATGCGTAGGGTTTGTAATAATAGCTGTTGCCGTTTCTACATCTTTCAACGCTCCTTTTGTCAACTGACGGTAGCGTTGTCTCCTTTGAGACTTGATCTGAGGATCCCCTTCAGATTCCTTGTACTCATCTTTCAATTCTTGCTTGGACATCTTCAAATTCTTGCGATAGTCATAAACTTGATAAATGTAATCAACTAATCCTAAAATAAGAAGCAATATCCCTAGTTGTGTACCTAGTTCCATCACAAGATCAGACATCAAGAAAAATAATTTTTCAGTTCCAACATTTCCGGAATTTAAGATCAAATAGATCGATGTTTCTAGCGTCTTATACGCCATCCAAAAGACTAGTGTCAACTTGGCAACGTTTTTGACCATCGTAAATAGTGTTTTCTTGCTGAACATGTTCTTAAAACCGCTAATCGGATTTATTTTGTTTAATTTAAATTTGATTGGCTCCGCTGAAAATAAAAATCCAGTCTGGACAATACTGGCGACAAATGCTGCCACAAATGCAATGGCTAGAAAAGGTCCAGCCAATACTAATACAAAAACGATCGACTTCATCCCAATACTTGCCAAATCATTTTCTATTCCGTTCACTGAGAAACCTGCTGATAAGTAATTTTGTAAATAAAGTAAACTATATTTCAATATGTAATTCCCTAAAAACGTTGCTGCAAGGATAAAGACGATAAATGTAACAGCGGAAGTTAAATCCGGACTTTTAGGAATTTCCCCTTTTTTCCTTGTATCCCTTAATTTCTTGGGACTGGCTTTTTCAGTTTTACCATCTTTTTCCGCCATACACTCTCACCTCACATTCGTTACAACGATTGAAGAAACTCGTTCATGTATTTCACCATTAACGGCAATATTTCTTGGATATTTTTGACTAAAGTCGGCAGTAGTATCAACATGATCACAAAGCTGGCCACGATCTTCAAAGGCATCCCTAAGATCAGCACATTGATTTGAGGAACCGAACGCGAAATCAACCCTAAAATCACTTCTGTCAGTAAAGCCACAATGATCATAGGTGCTGCTAAATTAAAAGCTAATTCAAAAATAATGCCCAAGAGCTTCATCATTCCTTCTACGCCAAAACTGCCTATATTTGTACTGGAAATCGGCATATATTGAAAGGATTGAACCAAGCTTTTGATGACAATGTGATGCAGATTAGTCATGTAAAACACACACATAGACAACCAATAATAAATTTTCCCATAATAGGAAACGTTTATCCCCATACTTGGATCGTAAACAGCTCCCATAGAAAAGCCAACTTGGAAATCCACAAGATTCCCAGCAATCTCTACTGCAGAAAAGAACAGTTTTGTGATAAAACCAATTGCGATTCCCACTAATACTTCTTTCACGACCAGCAGTGCAAAAAAAAGTGTAGCTGCTTCTTGCTCCATTACAGGTACTGCTGAATAAGCTGCGAGTGTGATTCCCATAGATAAAGCGATTTTGGCAACACTGGGCAATCCTTTAATGGAAAATCCCGGGCTAACTACGATAAAAGCGGTTATACGTATAAATATTAAAATAATGGTTTGCAGTTGTATAGTCATGATTACCCTCTCAGAGTTCCGCGATCATTTCAAAAATTTTCTGCGTAAACCCAACTAAGCTATTCAGCATAAAATTTCCAAAAACAATCAACGAAACGATTACCGCTAAAATCTTAGGCACAAAGCTTAACGTTTGTTCTTGAAGTTGTGTGGTTGCTTGGATGATACTGATGATCAACCCTACTACTAGTGCAATAATCAAGGTCGGCCCAGCTACAGTGATCATAAC
Source organism: Carnobacterium sp. (assembly GCF_040274425.1). Classification (NCBI taxonomy): domain Bacteria; kingdom Bacillati; phylum Bacillota; class Bacilli; order Lactobacillales; family Carnobacteriaceae; genus Carnobacterium; species Carnobacterium sp. The sequence continues at coordinate 4,385 of NZ_JBEMBC010000037.1, read as the reverse complement.
CATAAAGGCTTCTCTTATAACATCTAAAACTTTTACTATTGTCATTTTCTACACCTCTACTGAAATCCTGTAACTAACGATTCAACAACTAAATACCATCCATCGACTAAAACAAATAATAATAGTTTGAATGGCAATGAAATCATAACGGGTGATAGCATAAACATCCCCATCGACATTAAAATACTCGCTACTACAATATCAATCACCAAAAATGGAATAAAAATCAAAAATCCAATACTGAATGCCGTTCTTAATTCACTGATAATAAACGCAGGAATCGCCACAGTTAAAGGCAAGTCATTCACATCTGCCGGTTTTTCCGTTTTAGAAATATCTAAAAATAACTGAATGTCTTCATCTCTTGTTTGCTTGTACATAAATTCTTTGATCGGCAGCTCTGCTGATTCAAAAGCTTGTTGTCCAGAAATTTCTTCGTTTATGTAAGGTGTAATAGCATCATTCATAACGTCTGTGTAAACAGGTTGCATGATAAACAGAGATAAGAAAAGCGCTATTCCCATCAATACTATATTCGGTGGATTTTGTTGCGTTCCTAACGAACTTCTAACAAAAGACAAGACAACAATAATCCTAGTGAAACAAGTTGTCAGCACCAAAAATGTTGGTGCTAAACTTAACGCAGTCGTTAAAAGAAACAATTGGACAACTTCTGACGTTCCTCCTGATTGATTCCCTATAGCTTCTGTTAATCCACTTAATCCGTCTGTTATTTCAGTAGCTGAAACAACTTGTGGAAAGAGTACGAAAGTAGTGAAAAAGAGGGATAAAGCTAAAACTAAGATTTTTTTCTTTTGCAACTCTATTTCCTCTTTTCATAAAAAGATTGGTACTGAGACTGTAATGTTTTAAAGGTCTGACTCGTTTTTTTCCCAGAATAGGTATTTTTAGCCTTCATTGGAACAACTTGTTTTGTTTCTTCTATATTAGCGGTGATTTTTTCTTTTTCTTCTGTAGTTAGTTCTCTTAATATCTCATTGCGAGTATCGGTAAAACTCATTAAGTAATACGTATCTGCAATCTCTACGATACTCAGTGCTGAACTTTTACTGATTGGCGTTCTTTCAATCACCTTGATCACTTGATTTCTTTTTGTCATAAAGGTACTTAAATATTTCAGTCCATAATTAGCCGCAAGTATGATCACAATTAATGCTACGACACTTTTCACTACATAACTTAATCCCAGTTCCAACTTTCTACTCCTCCTTCTTCCGTTCTCTTATTGCGTAACGATATTGGTAATAAAGATATCGTCTACTATCTCTTCATCTAATTGAGCGTTGATAGCCTCTTTTAATTCTTGCTTAAGAAGCAAGTTGTTCTCTTCTTCTTTAAAAACAGTAGCTTCTGTTTTCTTACGTAAAACTGAGATAACCGTATCTCTAATTTGATCAACATTCGCAGTTAACAGTTCCCCAGCGCCTTCTCTTGAACTATGTAAAGAAAGTTCAATTTTCAGAAAGTTCTTCTTAACGGATGTACCAGAATCTAAGTTGATCAAAAATTCCTCTAATGGCACAGTCGTTTCCACCACTTCTTCTTTAGCTAAATTTGAAATAATATCTTGTGCTTTGCCAGAAGTAAAACCAAAACTAACCAAAGCTCCTATTACTACTGCAACGAGAATAATAATGATCCATAACCATTTTTTCTTCCCCTTAGTTGCTTTACCTTTTTCAGCTTCCATAATCTATTTAGCCTCCTTGCCGATCATAAACAAGTACTATGTTTACTCTTCTGTTTTTTGCTTTATTACTTTCTGAATCATTTGGAACAATTGGATGATACTCACCGTATCCCTTAGCTGCCAATCTCGTTGGATCAACATTTCTTTCTTCACTTAAATACCGCAAGACGGATAATGCTCTTCCTGTGGATAATTCCCAGTTGCTGCTAAAATTATTATTATTCATCGGCACATTATCCGTGTAGCCTTCTATCACCACAGCATTGTCAAATTGTTGAATCAATTCGCCCAGATCATTTAACGTATTCTTTCCAGAATCAGCGATAATAGCACTTCCGCTTCCAAATAAAATTGATTCTTGAATGTTTACATAAATCCCATCTTGATCGTATTCAACGCTAGCTTGAGAAGTCATCTCTTTCATTTCTAAAAAGGCGACAACTTCGTTATACATTTTGACCAGTTCTGGATCAATCGTTTCTTCACTTTTTTCTGTTATTTTTTCTGTTTCAATATCTACTACTGTACTTCCTTCAATCATCGATTCTCCACCGCCAAATGCTGATTGCATAGACTTAGCTGCAGCTTCAAATTTTTCCGCACTGACGCTTGACATGGAATACAGTAAAATAAAGAAAGTCAGCAACAACGACATCAAGTCTGAAAAAGTCGTCATCCATCCTCCACCACTACTTGAATTGTTTTTGGTTTCTTTTTTCTTCCGTCTTCTAGCCATAATTCTGTTCCTCTTGTTGAAGTTTTGCTGCAGCTTTCATAGCTTCTTCTTTATTTTCAAAAGGCAGATAGCCTTTTAATTTTTGTTCAATGACACGTGGATTTTCACCAGCTTGCAAGGATAAGACACCTTCAATGATCATTTCACAGGTCTGTACCTCTTCAATGGTTTGCATTTGCAAGTTGCTGGCAATCGGAATAAAGACTAAGTTTGCCAAGAAACTTCCATAGAAAGTAGTGATTAAGGCTGTAGCCATTCCCACACCAATGGTACTAGGGTCATCTAACTCTCCCAGCATTATGATCAATCCAATCAATGTTCCAATCATCCCATAAGCCGGAGCCATTTCGCCCCACTTTAAAAAGATATCTTGCCCAACGCTATGTCTTTTTTCAATATTCTCTGTCGTAATTTCCATAATGTCTCTAATGGTTTCTGGTTCCAGACCATCTACAACCATTTGCAATCCGCTTACCATCAATTCATTGTCTTGTTCTTCTATATCCCCTTCGATTGCTAAGATCCCTTGGCTCCTTGCTTTTCTAGATAATGCCGCAAAAGTTTCAATCAATTTAGCGTAATCAGTATTAGGGTTAAGCAATAATGTTTTCAAAATAGACGGCAATGTTTTAATCGATTTTAGTGGAAAACTGATCAGTATGGCACTGAACGAACCGCCAAGTGTGATAACTAACGAAGGTGTATCAATAAAACTGGCAATATTGCCACTAGAAGTGATCGACCAAATAATCAACCCCAATCCTAAGACTAAACCAACTATTGGTACAATGTTTTTTTTCATATTTCTCCTTCTGTAAAACCGTTGTATATTTTTCTTTTATATTGAATGACTTTTTCTACTATTTCTTTTTCAGTTTCGGTGACTCTTACCGTTTTCCCGTCAGTCAATGTAATAATAGTGTCAAAAGAACGGTCTACTCTATAAATCAATTCACAATTTAAATAAAATTCTTTTCCTGAAACAGCTGTTAAAGCAATCATACTCAAACTCCATTCTGTTATCGGCCTTTTAACAAGATGGAAGGTTCTTTGGACTGTCAAAGAACCTCCTTATCTAGTTCCTACTTATCTTTTCAGATTGATCAATTCTTCTAACATCGTGTCTGAAGTTGTAATGCTTCTTGAGTTGGCTTGGTAAGATCTGCTGGTTACGATCATTTCAGTAAATTCATTAGCTAAATCCACGTTAGACATTTCTAAGAATCCTGAACGAACACTGCCGTACCCTGTATCTCCTGGATTACCTGCTACTGGATCGCCTGAGTTAGCAGAAGCTGTGTATAAGTTCCCACCGCTTTTTTCTAATCCATCTGGGTTAGAAAATGACGTTAGACCCATACGTCCTAAGACCATTGATTTCCCGCCGCTGTATGATCCAACTATAAACCCATCATTATCTATGCTGTAGCTTTGTAATTCAAGCGTACCTGTTCCATCTGCGTTTGGAATCGTTTTAGGGATGTTAATAGGTGACATGTTTGTTCCTAAACTATCTATTTCAAAGGTATCATCGTTTGCTGCAGGTGTTCCTTGTGTGTATCCTTGTACTTTTAATCCGCTGCTTGTTACTAAATTGCCTTCGGGATCTGCATAGAAGCCACCATCTCTAGTATAAAAAGTGTTTGTGCCATCTGTTACAGTAAAGAACGAGCTGTCGCCATTTTCAATCCCAAAGTCTAATGATCTTCCGGTCGATTGCAATGATCCACCTGACATAACAGTATCAATAGAACCAACTTGAACCCCTAAACCAACTTGTTGAGCATTGATTCCTGCTTGAGCTGAGGCATTTGTTTGGCTCAACATATCTTCAAAACGCACTCTTCCTGTTTTAAATGCAGTTGTATTTACATTGGCAATATTATTTGAGATAACGTCCATTTTCGTTTGAATATTTTTCATTCCGGTAACACCTGA
>NZ_JBEMBC010000036.1:0-25882 GCF_040274425.1 Carnobacterium sp. | reverse complement strand
GCTTACAGAGACCGTCGTCAAAAGAAACGTGATTTCCGTAAATTATGGATCGCTCGTATTAATGCAGCTGCTCGTTTGAACAACATGAGCTACAGCACTTTAATGCATGGTCTTAAATTAGCTGGAATTGAAGTTAACCGTAAAATGTTAGCTGATATTGCTGTTACAGATGCTCCTGCATTCACAGCGTTAGCTGAACAAGCTAAAACTGCAATCAACAACAAATAATAAATTAAATATTAATATAAAAAGCTCATTCACTTTCACACAGTGGATAAGCTTTTTTTGCTCAATTTAATACATTTGTCATAATTTTGCCATAAACGAAATGAATTGTTTAAATTGATACTGTTCTAGGGGAAACAGGAGATTGATTTGTTGTTTATATGAGTTTAAGATGATAAAAAAATTCTTTTATTACATTATTTTAATAATTTGTATTGAAATTGTGATAATAAGATGATAATATAATTTGAGTAAACTAATACTTAGTTAATGAATATTAGAAGAAAGAAATAGGGGGAAATAAAATGAATAGAAATAAATTAGTTAGCTTATTAGGTTTAACAGCTACATCAGCACTAGTTTTAGCAGCTTGTGGTGGCGGTAGCGATGGAGACACAGCAAGTACTGAAAGTTCAACTGCTGGTTCTTCTTCAGAAGAACAAGTACTTAATATTATTGAAAGTGCTGAATTGCCAAACATGGATTCTGCAAAATCAACAGATGTAGTAAGTGGTACTGTTTTAAACAATGTAAATGAAGGATTGTATCGTCAGAATCCAGATAATGAATTAGAATTAGCTATGGCTGCAGAAGAACCTGAAGTTAGTGAAGACGGCTTGACATACACGTTTAAAATTAGAGAAGATGCTGTTTGGTCCAATGGTGACCCTGTTACAGCAGACGATTTTATTTATGCTTGGGCTCGTTTAGCAACTCCTGAAACAGCTGCTGAGTACTCATATATGATTGATGGAGTCGTTAAAAATGCTTCTGCAATTTTAACTGGAGAAATGGAACCGTCAGAATTAGGCGCTACAGCTGTTGATGATAAAACATTAGAGGTACAATTAGAGAAAGCTGTTCCTTATTTCAAAGATTTATTAACACTTCCTATGTTTTTACCACAAAATGAAGCATTTGTAACAGAACAAGGCGATAAGTATGCAACAAATAGTGATACTGTACTTTATAATGGTCCTTTTGTCTTAGACGAATGGGATGGAACTGGCTTAAGCTGGGTATTGAATAAAAATGAAGATTACTGGGATAAAGACACTGTAGTGTTAGATACAATTAATGTTGACGTAGTTAAAGAAACTTCTACCGCAATCAACTTATATGATACAGGAGCAGTTGACCGTATTACGTTATCAGGTGAGTATGTTCAAACAAAACAAGGCGATCCTGAATTGAAAACTCAACCAACTTCATCTGTCTTTTACTTTAAATTTAATCAAGAACGTAATGGAGAAGAAACGCCTTTAGCTAATGAAAATATTCGTAAAGCAATTGCAATGTCATTTGACAAACAGGCCTTTGCAGATACAGTTCTTCAAAATGGTTCTATTCCAGCTAACGGCTTAGTTCCAGCTGAATTAGCTTCTGATCCAGCTTCAGGAGAAGATTTCCGTGAACAAAGCGGTGATCTATTAACTTTTGATGTTGAACAAGCCCAAGAATATTTCAAAAAAGGGTTAGAAGAATTAGGTGTGGATTCTATTAATTTAGAAATTTTAGGTGACGATACTGAAAATGCTAAAAAATCTTTAGAATTTATGCAAGCACAATTAACAAGTAATCTTCCTGGATTAGAAATCAGTCTAAGAAATGTACCATTTAAAGTTCGTTTAGATGCTGATACAAAACAAGATTATGATATTGAAATGGCTGGTTGGGGAGCTGACTATGGAGACCCAATTAACTTCCTAGAATTATTCCATTCAGAAAATGGAAATAATAAATCTAGCTACTCTAATGCTGATTACGATGCATTAGTTGAAAGTGCTCAAACGAATGTAACTGATTTAGAAGGTCGTTGGGAAGATATGTTAGAAGCTGAAAAAATCTTGATGGAAACAGGTGGGATTGCACCAATCTATCAACGTGCATATTCTGTTCTAGAAAAAGATTACCTTAAAGATTACACATCTCACTTAACAGGTGCAGAATACTCATATAAATGGGCTTCAATTGAAGGAAAAGAATAATTTTTATAAACAAAAAAGAGCAGATACTTTATCTGCTCTTTTTTGTGTTTATTATGTGAAAAGCATAATATTCCAATGAGAGTAGTCAGATACTCGTTTCTCTCTCTTTTAAATGATGATAAAATGAAGAAGTTATGAATATTTTATAATGAAATTTTATTATGATTCATTAGGAGGAAATTAAGTGGAAAAGAAAAAATATCTTCAGTTAATGGGGTTGTCGCTTGCTTCTGTTAGCTTACTAGCAGCTTGCGGTGGAGACAAAGAAGAGTCTGCAACTACAACTGGCAACGGAGAACAAGTATTAAATTTAATTGAGTCAGCTGAACTACCAACAATGGATTCAGTATTAGCAACTGATGCTGTTAGTTTCAATGTTATGAATAATGTTAATGAAGGGTTATACCGTCAAGGACCAGATGGTGAACTTGTACTCGGAATGGCAGCAGAAGAACCGGAAGTCAGCGAAGATGGATTGACTTATACATTTAAAATCAGAGAAGATGCTACATGGTCAAATGGAGACCCTGTAACAGCTAATGATTTTGTTTTTGCATGGAGACGCTTAACAACACCTGAAACGGCTGCAGAGTACTCTTATATGATTGATGGAGTAGTATTAAACGCAACTGCTGTTTTACAAGGTGAAATGGAACCATCTGAATTAGGAATAACAGCTGTGGATGATAAAACATTAGAAATTCAATTAGAAAAAGCTGTTCCTTATTTTGAAAGTTTGACAACATTGTCAATGTTCTTCCCACAAAATGAAGCTTATGTGACAGAACAAGGAGAAGCTTATGCTTCAGACAGTGATCATGTTCTTTACAACGGACCGTTTGTACTAGATGAATGGGATGGAACTGGCTTAAGCTGGGTAATGAACAAAAATGAAGATTACTGGGATGCAGAAACTGTCGAATTAGATGCAGTTAACATCGATGTTATTAAAGAAACGTCAACTGCTTTAAATTTATACGATACCGGTTCAATCGATCGTATGATATTATCTGGTGAGTACGTTCAAACACAACAAGGTAATCCTGACTTAAAAACTCAACCAACATCTACTGTAGCATACCTTAAATTTAACCAAGAACGTGCTGGAGAACAAACTGCTTTAGCTAATGAAAATATTCGTAAAGCAATTGCAATGGCTTTTGACAAACAAGCTTATGTAGATACTATTCTTCAAAATGGTTCTATCCCAGCAAACGGACTTGTTCCAGAAGCTTTAGCTGTTGATCCATCGACAGGTGAAGATTACCGTGAACAAAACGGAGACTTACTAAGTTTTGATAAAGTACAAGCTCAAGAATATTTTGAAAAAGGATTACAAGAATTGGGAGTAGATTCTTTAACATTAGAAATTTTAAGTGACGATACTGAAAATGCTAAAAAATCAATCGAATTTTTACAAGGGCAATTAACACAGAACTTGCCTGGTTTAGAAATTACATTGAGAAATGTACCTTTCAAAGTACGTCTAGATGCTAATAGCAATCAAGATTATGATATCCAATTGGCATTATGGGGAGCAGACTATGCTGATCCGATTAATTTCTTAGAGTTATTCCAATCAGAAAATGGGAACAATAAATCTGGATACAACAATGCTGATTACGATGAACTAATTGAAAGTGCTCAAACGAATGTAACGGATTTAGAATCACGCTGGCAAGATATGCTTGACGCAGAAAAAGTATTAATGGATGATGCTGGTATTGCACCAATCTATCAAAGAGCTTACGCAGTTTTAGAAAAGGATTATGTACAAGATTTTACAACTTATTTAGTTGGAGCAGAATGGTCGCTTAAATGGACTTCTACAACAAAATAATTTATGTTTAAAATTTAGTATTCCAAAAAGAGGGATGGAGCTGAGACATACTTGTCACAGTTTCATCCCTCTTTTATTTATATATTACTAGAAGAATACTTAATTCTCAAAACGGTATATGAAGAAAACTTTTTTTTGAAAAAAACAGTGGTATAATAAAATGAATAAATTAAATGGAGGTATATATAATGGAAGAAAAAGAGTTACAGATGTTAAAGGAATTGACCGATGCAAAAGGGATTGCAGGAAATGAAGGTCAAGTAACAGATGTTTTTGTGAAATATGCTAAAAGCAATGCTGATTCTATTAGTTATGATGGGTTAGGTAGTGTAATCGCTAAAAGTGTAGGCGATAAAACGGGCCCTAAAGTGTTATTTGCTGGACACTTAGATGAAGTAGGATTTATGGTAACTAAAATCACTGATGAAGGGTTTCTTAAGTTCCAAACAATTGGCGGCTGGTGGGCACAAGTCATGTTGGCTCAACAAGTTGAAATTACGACAGCAAAAAATAAAGTTATCCACGGGGTTATTGGATGTAAACCACCACATGTTTTAACGGCAGAAGTAAGAAATAAAGCCTATGACGTTCAAGAAATGTTTATTGATATCGGAGCCTCTTCAAAAGAAGAAGCAGCAGAATGGGGAGTTAAACCAGGTGATATGGTAACACCTTATACAGAATTCAGACGTTTAAATGGATCAAAATTCATTTTAGCTAAAGCTTGGGATAACCGTATTGGAACTGCTGTTACTTTAAAGGTACTGGAAAACTTAAAGGCTGAAGGCCATCCAAACAAAGCTTTTGCAGTCGGAAATGTACAAGAAGAAGTTGGATTGCGAGGCGCAAAAACAGCCACTCATTTAGTTGATCCAGATATTGCATTTGCACTTGATACTGGTACAGCAGGAGACACTCCGGGCATGACTGAAAAAGAAGCGGACTCTAAATTAGGAAAAGGTCCTCAAATCATTATTTTTGATGCTTCTATGGTAGCACATAAGGGATTACGTGATTTTGTCATTAATGTTGCTGAAGAATTAAATATTCCATTTCAATATACTGTCATAGCAGGTGGTGGTACGGATGCTGGAAGTCAACATGTAAGTAAGAATGGTATTCCAGCTTTAGCTATTACTGTAGCCACACGTTACTTGCATTCACATACATCTATAATTCATGAAGATGATTATTTAAATACTGTGAAATTAGTTACTGAAGTTGTTAAACGATTAGACAGTACTACAGTTGAAAAAATCAAATACAATAATTAAGAATTAAAGAAGTAATAAAGAGCTATATTGTGTAAAGAAAATTTTTTATACAATATGGCTTTTTAGTTAGCTCATTTATGAAAAAATAATGAATTTTTGACTAATCTTTTATAGATAAGCTAGAATATCATTCCCTTTTAGTAAAATAACAAGTAAAATGAAAGTAATTGAGTCGATATGAAAGGGGGGAAATAGATGAAAAGAGCCAAAAAAAGAATTGCAGTAATTGGTGGAGGTATAACTGGATTAGTTACTGCATATCGAATCAAACAGCAAATCATAAAAGAAAACCTACCTTTTGAACTTATTGTATTAGAGTCTTCTTTAAAAGTAGGAGGTAAAATACAAACCATAAAAGTAGGCGAAAATTATTTTGATTTAGGAGCTGAATCAATTGATATTCGATATCCCGAAGCAATGGAACTAATCAATGAATTAGGTCTAAGTGATCAGTTAGTTTACAGCAAAGGAAATAAACCGGATATCTTTTTTTATAATAAGTTACATAGTCTTAACTATCCAACTTATAAAGGTATTCCAGTAAGGAAAATGGATATTTGGAAAAATGATTTGCTAACTTTCCATGGGAAAATGGCTAGTTTCAAAGATAATATATTTCCCTTAAAACCCTTAGATAAAGATATTGAAATGAGTACGTACTTGAAAAATAGGTTTGGAGAAGAATTAACGGAACACATTGTAGAACCTTTTTTCTCAAAAATCTATGCTAGCGATTTAGATGAAATGGGCATCAAATCTTCCAAAGAAGTTATTTATTCACTAGAACAAAAATATGGAAGTCTTTCAAAAGGGATTAAACATCATCCAGAATTACTAGATGGATCTGGTAATTATGTTACCTTTAAAAAAGGATTATCTGTTTTAACAGATAAACTAATTGAAATTTTGGAACCACATATTCAGACAAGCAAGAAAGTTTCTGAAATTAAAGAAAATCTCGAAGGAACCTACATTATAGATATTAATCGAAAAGAACAAATGCGTGTTGGTGCTGTGTGTATTGCCACTCCAGTAACGGAGTATTCCAAATTACTAAATAACGAGACCTTCGGACAAGTTTTTGATCAAGTTGAAACAGCATCAATTGGGTATATCTTATTTAAATTTAAAAAAGATGCTATAAAAAATGAGCCTGAAGGTTTTGGCGTAGTCACTCCTAGAAGAAGTGATTCTTTTGTAACTTCCATTGTTATTTTAAATAAAAAGTGGGATTTTCTTAAAGATGAAGAATCTGTTTTTGTTGGTGTAAGTTTTGGTCGAAAAGGAGAGGATCTACTCGTCTCTTTAAGTAACAACGAAATAGAAGACTCTATATTAAAAGATTTAGAAATGATACTTGGAATTACTGAAAAACCAATAGATCAAATAGTAAAACGATGGCCTGATGCTATACCTCAATACACTGTGTCTCAAGAAGGAAAAATCAAAGAAATTATTGAATTATTATCTCTTAATTATCCTGGAATTTATATTTCTGGAATAGGATTAGAAGGTTTTGGTATCAACCAATGTATTGGTCAAGCAAATAAAACAAGTAAGAAAATAGTTGCACACATTAAAAAACAGAATTGTATTTAATGTAAAGCAAGATAGTTTACAACAAAATAAAAAGACTCTTTTTAGAAGTAAAAAGGTCTTTTTTATTTTAAACTTCCTAATCTTGGTGTAAGGTATGATAGAGAATAGATTGAAAAGAGAGGGGAGTAAAAAAATGAAATTGACAATATTGGGCTTTTGGGGTGGATACCCTACCAAAAACTCCGGTACAAGTTCTTATTTGTTAGAAGCTGACAATTTTCAATTATTGATTGATGTAGGAAGTGCTTCGTTAATTGCTCTAGAAAACCATGCAGATTTATTAAAGTTAGATGCAGTTCTTTTGTCTCATTATCATTATGACCATATAGCTGATTTAGGAGTTTTACAATTTACACGGCAGTTAAAACGTACAAAAAATGATTTAGAAAGAGCTCCTTTACTTCCAATATATGGACACCAAGGAGACAGTGAGAATTTTAATCGATTAACTATGGATCTCGTGAGTGAAGGAATTGCCTATCAAGAAGCTGAGACATTATATATTGGCCCATTTGAAATACAATTTATGAAAACTTTACATCCTGTAGAATGTTATGCAATGAGAATTGTTGAAACAAAAACTGGTAAAACACTTATTTATACAGCTGATTCCGGTTATTTACCTGGATTTATTCCCTTTAGTAAAGATGCAGATGTATTACTGGCCGATACAAATTTTTTCAACGGCATGGAAAATCATCGCGTGCATATGACAGCATCTGAAGTAGGCAAAATTGCAAAAGAAGCAGGTATAAAAAAACTTATTTTAACTCACTTGCCTCAAGAAGGGGATTTAGAACTATTAAAAGCTCAAGCAATTAATGAAACTCCAGAAACGGAAGTTATACTTGCTGAAAAAGATTTGATAATAGAAATTTAAATTTCTGTGCTAGAATACTGCTAAAAAAGTGAAATGAGGAAAGCCAAATGTATTATGTTAAAAATGTTCGTAACGGAAAAGAAATAACAGATCCAGCACTTAATCTAGCAATTGAGTACCACTTGTTAAATAATGTAATGTTAGATGAACCAATATTGCTTTTTTATATTAATGAACCTTCTATTATAATTGGAAGAAATCAAAATACAATCGAAGAAATCAACACAGAATATGTAGAAAAAAATAATATTCATATTGTTCGCCGCTTTTCAGGAGGCGGAGCTGTCTATCATGATTTTGGCGTATTCTGTTTCTGTTTTATTACCCAAGACGATGGAAATTCATTTCGTGACTTTGGTAAATTTACAGAACCTATTATCGATTCTTTACACAAAATGGGTGTTGAAGGAGCTAAACTGGAAGGCAGAAATGATTTATTGATTAATGGACAAAAATTTTCTGGAAATGCAATGTATTCTAAAAATGGCCGTATGACTGCCCATGGAACAATCATGTTTGATAGTGATATTGAAGAAGTAGTGAGTGCTCTAAAAGTTAGAAAAGATAAAATTGAATCCAAAGGTATTAAATCAATCAGAAGCCGAGTAACAAATATTAAGCCATATTTATCTGATGATTATCAATTTTTAAGTACAAAGGAATTCCGTGATCGTTTATTATTAAATATTTTTGATGTAGACAATGCTGAAGACATTAAAGAATATAAATTATCAGATGATGATTGGAAAAAGATTGAAGAACTTTCTGAAATGTATTTTAATAATTGGGAGTGGAATTATGGGAAATCTCCTAAATTTGAGTTAGTTCGTCGTCATCGTTTCTCTATTGGTTCTGTAGAATTTAAAATGAACGTAGACAAAGGGTATATTCAAGATATTCGTATTTTTGGTGATTTCTTTGGATTAGGAGATATTTCAGATGTTGAAGAAAAATTAAACGGTGTTAAATATGATGCGTATGCTATAAGCGAAGTGCTAGACGACATAGATATAAAAAAATATTTTGGGAATATTACAAAAGATGAGCTAGTACATTTGATCTACTAAAAAAAGCTGAAACGATTAAATTAATTTTTAATCGTTTCGGCTTTTTTTAGTATCTTCTTTTTCTTCCTAATCCAATAGCGTTTCGCATTTTAATAAGTGTTTTATCAGCCACATTACGTGCTTTAATGGCACCCTCATCTAAGATTAAATCTAATTCATTCGAGTTGATTAATTCATCGTGTTTCAGCTGAATCGGTTCTAATACAGAAACGATAGCTTCACCAAGTTCTTCTTTGAATTGACCATAACCACTATCTTTATAACGATCCACTAGCTCTGGAATGCTGAAGTTTGTGAATGAAGCATAAATCGCTAATAAATTTGAAATACCAGGTTTATTTTCGGGATCATATTCAATGATTCCGCTTGAATCAGTAACCGCACTTTTGATCTTTTTACGAATAACAGAAGGTTCATCTAACATTGAGATAAAACCTTTTTTATTTGTATCAGATTTACTCATTTTTTTCAAAGGGTCTTGTAGGCTCATGATACGGCCGCCAGATTCTGGAATTTTCACTTCAGGCATAGTAAGTAACTGATTTCCATTGCCATATTTAGAATTAAAACGTGTAACAAAGTCTCTTGTCAATTCTAAATGTTGTTTTTGATCTGCGCCAACGGGTACTAAGTTTGATTGGTAAAGAATGATATCTGCAACCATTAATGGAGGATAAGTTAACAACCCAGCCGATACACCTGCACGATTATTTTTTGCAGATTTATCTTTAAATTGAGTCATCCGTTCTAATTCACCTAAATTTGTGTTGCATTGTACGATCCAGCCAGCTTCAGCATGGGCAGAAACTTCTGATTGAATAAAAATAATAGCTTTAGAAGGATCTAATCCTATTGCTAAGTATAAAGCAGCAAGACTTTTGGTTTGTTGTCTAAGTTTTAGTGGTTCTTGTTGTACAGTAATGGCATGTTCATCCACGATACAAAAGTAACTTGTATAACTATCTTGTAGGTCTATAAATTGTTTCATTGCACCAATGTAATTCCCTATAGTTGGTGTACCACTAGGCTGAATACCTGAAAAAATTGTTTCCATAATTAAAACACTCCTTAACACTAAGTATATTAGTATTATTATACGTTATTTTTTGAGAGATGAAAGAATTAGTTAAACGAAAGGACTAAATAGTTATCTCTCAAAGAGATAAAAAGCAATTAAAGTAAGGATACAGACGAGTAATAAACCTGAACCTACTTTTAAGTAGAAAGAAAAACCATTACCAACTACTTTTGAAAGGGGCTTTACATGAAATTCATCATCAGAATGACGGCCTTTACGAATGTTAAAAGCAACCTTTCTCATACTAAAATGAAAAAAATCGAAAAAACCTGAGGATAAAGAAGCACCGAACAAGCCAATAATGAGAAAAAAGGATGCTCCATAAAAGGTAATATTCGTAGTATGATAAAATGAAATTTCTTTATACATAATTAATTCTAAAAGTACGCATAATACAATGACTATCATAAAGACACGTATAGGTGTAAATTTTTGTTTCACTTAAGTTCCTCCTAGGAAGTATAAAAATAAAGTAGTTCTATATCTATTATATAGGAATACTATGAAAAATGTATGACTAAATTAGAAATGCTTATATGTGAAACCGGTATAAAAGTAACTCGTTTTCTATCTATTTTCTAATCTTATTCTAATTTTAACTCTTATTATTATAGCTAACTTCAAAAAAGTTTTGCAATATTGCTTTTGACAAGCTATTCTATATAGTATATTCTTTTTTGTAGGAGAATTAAAAATTAAATTGTTGGAGGTGCTATAATCGATGAAAAGTTATGCGAAATTTTTAGGAAAACGTGTATTATACATGTTATTGACATTATTTTTAATTGCATCGATTACTTTCTTCTTAATGAAGCTTTTACCAGGTACTCCATATAGTAACCAGGATAAACTTTCAGAAGAACAAATCTATATTATGAATGAACAATATGGATTGAACGAACCGGTGCCGGTTCAGTATTTAGTATATATCGGAGGATTACTTCAAGGAGATTTAGGAGTTTCATTCCAATTTAGCAATACTCCAGTAACAAAACTGTTATCTACGCGTGTAGGGCCGTCCTTACAGCTAGGTATTCAAGCCGTTGCATTAGGGACAATATTAGGTATTGTCTTAGGTGTAATAGCGGCGATGTATCAAAACACTTGGATTGATACACTTGCGACTTTTTCGGCAATTTTAGGTAGATCTATTCCTAACTTTGTAATTGCTGTTCTGTTGCAGCTAATTTTTGGTGTATATCTACAATGGTTCCCAATCGCTTTATGGGATGGAGGATTCAGTTCATCTGTTCTTCCTACGTTAGCGTTAGCCATATCACCATTAGCAGATTCAGCTCGTTTTATCAGAACAGAAATGGTAGATGTATTAAGTAGTGATTACGTCGAATTGGCAAGAGCGAAAGGTTTAAGTAGATGGACAGTTGCCTTTAAACATGGTGTCCGTAATGCTTTAATTCCGTTAGTGACAATCTTAGGACCAATGGCTGTTGGTTTAATGACCGGTTCAATGGTTGTAGAAAATATCTATGCTATACCTGGTATTGGTGAACAATTTGTTAAGTCGATCATGACGAATGATTACCCAACTATCATGGGTGTAACCATTCTTTATTCTGCTATGCTTGTATTTATTATTTTAGTTGTAGATATTTTATACGGAGTAATTGATCCGCGTATTCGTGTTTCTAATGAAGGAGGGGACAAATAATGCATAATCAAGAAAATACTCCTATTGCAGATGAATTAAAGAATCTGTCTCCTGATATGTTTGCTCCAGCTGGTGAGTCAAGTGTTGAAGACAACGAAAAAATTGCAGCACCTTCATTAAGCTTTATCCAAGATTCATGGAGAAGATTGAAAAAAAATAAGGCAGCCGTTGTTAGTCTGATTGTTCTGATAATTATGATTATTCTTACAATTGCAGCTCCTATTGTTGCACCGTATGATCCAAATGTTCAAACAGTTGAGTATGCAAGTTTACCACCTAAAATCAAAGGTATCGATATTGATGGATTAAATGGTACTCAAAAAGTTGGAGAAACACGCGTAGATAAATATGCTGAAAAGGGTGTTCCTGAAGATCAATATTATATTTTAGGTACGGATAGTTTAGGACGTGATTTACTTTCACGTATTCTTTATGGTACACGTGTATCTTTACTTATTGCTTTTGTTGCAGCACTTTTTGACTTAACTATAGGTGTAACGTATGGTTTAGTTTCAGGATGGTGTGGCGGAAGAATTGATAACTTTATGCAACGTTTGTTAGAAATTTTATCTGGGGTTCCTAACTTAGTTGTAGTTATTTTAATGTTATTGGTTTTAGATCCAGGTATTACGTCTATTATTATTGCTTTAGCAATTACTGGATGGATTTCGATGGCCAGGGTAGTCAGAGCACAAACATTAAAATTAAAAAATCAAGAATATATTTTAGCTGCCCGTACACTGGGTGAATCACCAATTAAAATTGCATTTAAACATTTAATTCCAAACTTATCTGGTGTTATCATTATTCAAACAATGTTCTCAATTCCGTCTGCTATTTTCTTCGAAGCATTCTTGAGTTTCATTGGTATTGGTATTCCAGCACCAACAGCATCTTTAGGAACATTAATCAACGATGGATATAAAACATTCCGCTTCTTACCTCACTTGATGTGGTATCCAGCAGCTGTTATCTGTGTATTGATGATTTCATTTAACTTGTTAGCTGATGGTTTGCGTGATGCATTTGATCCAAAAATGAAAGATTAGTGAGGTGAAAAACGAATGAGCAATGTATTAGAAGTTAAAGATTTAGAAATCACATTCGACACCTATGCTGGTAAAGTAAAAGCTATCCGCGGTGTCAGTTTTGATTTAAAAAAAGGTGAAACATTAGCAATCGTAGGAGAATCCGGTTCTGGAAAATCTGTTACAACCCGAAGCATTATGCGTTTATTATCGCAAAATGCTAATGTTGAAAAAGGCGAAATCCTATTTAATGGGAATGATCTCATTAAAAAGACTGAAAAAGAAATGCAAGGAATCCGTGGTAAAGAAATTGCTATGATTTTTCAAGATCCTATGACATCCCTTAACCCAACAATGACGATCGGTAAGCAAATTGCTGAACCTATTCGCTTACACCAAAAGTTGAATAAAGAGGATGCGAATAAACGTGCTTTAGAATTATTGAACCTAGTAGGATTACCTGATGCTGAAAGACGTATGAAACAATACCCGCATCAATTCTCTGGTGGACAACGTCAACGTATCGTTATTGCTATTGCACTTGCTTGTAACCCTGAAGTATTGATTGCTGATGAGCCAACAACAGCTTTAGATGTAACGATTCAAGCTCAAATTTTAGATTTGATGAAAGAATTACAAAAGAAAATTGCTACATCTATTATTTTTATTACACATGACTTAGGCGTAGTAGCTAATGTAGCTGATCGTGTTGCAGTAATGTATGCTGGTAAAATTGTAGAAATTGGTACTGTGGATGAAATTTTTTATAACCCACAACACCCTTATACATGGGGCTTGATCAGTTCTATGCCTACATTAGAAATTACTGAAACGTTATATGCAATTCCTGGAACTCCTCCAGATTTATTGGATCCTCCTAAGGGAGATGCATTTGCTCCTCGTAATGAATTTGCGATGAAAATTGATACCGAATTAGAACCACCACATTTTAAAATTTCTGAGACGCATTCAGCGGCAACATGGTTGTTGCATCCTGATGCTCCAGCAGTAGAGCCACCGTTAGAAATTAAAGCACGTCATAAAATCTATGAAGAAAAATTTGCTCCACTTCATGCGCCTAAAAAGGCTGCTAAGACTGAAGTCAAAGGAGGAGTAAACTAACATGGAAAATAGAGAAAAGATTTTAGAAGTTAAAGGATTGAAACAATACTTTAATAAAGGAACAAAGAATGAAGTTCGTGCGGTAGATGACGTTACTTTTGATATCTATAAAGGTGAAACTTTTGGTTTAGTTGGTGAATCTGGTTCAGGTAAATCAACAACTGGACGTTCAATCATTCGTTTATATGATCCAACAGACGGAGAAATTGACTTTGAAGGTACTAAAGTTCATGATATATCTGGTAAAAAAGATATGTTGAAATTTAGAAGAGAAATGCAAATGATCTTCCAAGATCCTTATGCGTCTTTAAATCCAAAAATGAAAGTTCGTGATATCATTGCAGAAGGTATTGATATCCATGGACTAGCTAGTTCTACTGAAGATAGAAACAACCAAGTAGACGCGTTATTGAAAACAGTTGGGCTAAATCCAGACCATGCATCACGTTATCCGCATGAATTTTCAGGTGGACAACGTCAACGTATTGGGATTGCTAGAGCTCTTGCTGTTAAACCTAAATTTATTATTGCTGATGAACCAATTTCTGCATTGGATGTTTCCATCCAAGCTCAAGTTGTTAACTTATTGATGGAATTGCAAAAAACACAAAACTTAACGTTCTTGTTTATTGCCCACGATTTATCAATGGTTAAATACATTAGTGATCGTATTGGAGTAATGAATACAGGTAAGTTACTTGAATTAGCTCCTGCTGATGAAGTATACAATACACCGTTGCATCCTTATACTGAAAGTTTATTATCTGCTGTACCTTTACCTGACCCTGAATATGAACGTAATCGTGTACGTACTCCGTATATTCCTCGTGAATCAAATGGAGAACCAGAAGAATTACGTGAAATTACTCCTGGTCACTACGTTTACTGTAGAGAATCTGATATAGCTGCTTTAAAAGAAAAGAAAGCAAGTTATAAAAAATAAACCAATTAAAAAGCTTTAGATTAGAGAAAAAACTCTAATCTAAAGCTTTTTTTGTTTATCTTCAATTGATATAAATAAGATTGGTAAAATCTGTCAAGGGAATGAGAATAAAAATAAATGATCATTTAATAAAATAATGTTTGTTTTTAAACAAAATATTATTTGTAATAAATTCTTATTTACATTAATTATCATTATGCCTAACTAGTTTTAAATGCCTATATATAAAGGTTTTCAACTCTTTGAAAATAATTAACAAAAAAAATTACATTGTAAAAACAACGTAATTTTTTTAAAAGTGACAAAAAAATGACAAAAAGGGGTAGTAATTTTAAAATGAATGTTTTATAATGTTCTTGTAAGGCATTTCATAGTTTCATTAAAAATCCTCAATTTTTTTGAACGATCTATTATGATTAAAAAAGGAGAGAATAACCTATGGTAACTTTATATACTTCGCCTAGTTGTACGTCATGTCGTAAAGCCAGAGCATGGTTAGAAGAAAACAATATTACTTATACTGAAAGAAATATATTTTCAGAGCCATTAACAATTGGTGAAATCAAATCGATTTTAAGAATGACAGAAGACGGTACAGAAGAAATTATCTCAACTCGTTCTAAAGTATTTCAAGAATTGAATGTTGATTTAGATGATTTACCCTTAAATGAATTATTTGATTTAATTCAAGACAATCCTGGACTTTTACGTCGACCAATTATGGTAGACGAAAAAAGATTGCAAGTTGGATATAACGAAGATGAGATTCGCCGCTTCTTACCTCGTGAAGTAAGAGCGCTTGAATTGAAACAAGCTCAACTAATAGTTGGATATTAATAATAATGTTAAAACTACTCATCATAATGGTGTTGTAGTTTTTTTTTTGACACTTTTAACTTTACATTTTATTTATTTCCTTTAGAATGGTTATATAGATTATTCATACATTAACATTGTGTTAATTATGAAGAAGAGAAATGGGGTGTAGGATTATGGAAATGGAACATATTAATGAAAACACCATCCGAGTTTTAATCGAAAGTGCTGATTTGGAAGAAAGAGGCGTAACATTTTTAGACCTTTTAGGAAACCATAAACAAATTGAAAATTTCTTTTATAGTATTCTGGAAGAAGTGGATGTAGACGAACAGTTCCATGAATCAGATGCCATTACATTCCAAGTATTACCAAATGGAAATGGATTAGAATTGTTTATTAGTAAAGGTGGTCCCTTAAATGATCAATTAGACTTTTCCTCAGCTTCTGAAGATCTTAATTCAGATGAATTCTCTCAGTATATTAAAAAACAAATGATACAAAATGCAGAAAAATCTGATAATAAAACTGATGAGTATGTAAGCCACACTGAAGATGAAACGAAAGAAATCGTTTTGAAATTTAATGAATTTGAAGATATGATTGAATTATCAAAAATGATGCATTTAGATAATGCTGTAACTAATTTGTTTCTTTACAAAGACATTTACTATTTGAATTTAATATTTTTTATTGATGAATTGACTGAAAGAAGTGCTGATGAAGAAATAGCACTTGCGTTAGAGTTTGCTGATAAAACGCCTGTTACTCAAGGGATTTTAGAAGAACATGGTAAATTGATTATGGAAAAAAATGCACTCGAATTAACACGTCATTACTTTAAATAAAAGTTTAATATGTAAGAGGCTGGGATAAAAATCCAAGCCTCTTTTTTTTTTGGCAAAAATAGGCTTTTCTTTTTTTCTTTGCGGATAGTTAAGATGTTAGAAGAAAGGAGCTTAAATAATGCTAGTAGCAGTGAATGCGCATAACCAACATGTATACGCTTTAGATGAACAAAAGAATACTCATCAAAAATTCTATTGTCCTCAATGTAATGAACCAGTTTTTCTGAAAAAAGGCTTGATTAAACAAGCTCATTTTACACATTTTAAAAATAGTAACTGTGCAATTTTTTCAGAAGGCGAGACAGAGGAACATGTTCTTGGTAAGAGTCTCCTTTACCAATGGTTCACACAGCAAGATATTCCTTGCCAACTCGAAGCTTACCTACCAAATTTAAAACAGCGACCAGATTTATTAATTTGGTTAGATGAACAAACACCTATAGCGATAGAATTTCAATGTAGTGCGCTTTCTGCTCAGAGAATGATAGAAAGAACATCAGGATATAATGAAAACGGGTACAAAGTTTATTGGATTTTAGGCCATAATTATCATTTGAAAGATAAGATAACCAAATTTCAAAGATTATTTGTTAACGAACATAAAGCATTAGGGTGTTATTTTTTAGAATTACATGTAAATCTAAAAAAATTAACCATTCATTATCAAATTTGCGAAGATGGACATTCATCTCGTATTGCTTGTCATTACTATCAATTTAAGTTAACTAAAAAAGAAACTAACATGAAAAAGATAATCCAACAATTAGATTTTCCCTCACTAAATTATATAGTGGAACCAAAAAAAAGGCTCGTTCAGGAACATTATTTTTTAAATAAAGGGAGAAATTATCAAGTGCCAGAGATAGTTTCTTTTCAGAAGCATATATATAAATGTGGAGATTCTTTGATTTCACTGCCATTAGAAGTCTACTTACCTGTAAGAGGCCAATTAGTTATTAAATCACTTCCTTATTTTTGGAAATATATCTTTTTGGAATGGATTATGAATAAAAGTATTGGAGATGTTATCACTAAAAAAGATTTTATGAATAAAGTAAAATATATGATAAAAAATGAGGAGATTGTTTTTCATGTAATGCCTCTTATTTCAAATAAATATAAAATAAAGTGTCTCGAAAACTATATGGCCCTCCTAAATGAAAGAGGCATACTAGTAATGGTATCGAACTCTGAATGGATCGTGCAAAGAAAGCCTACACGGTTTAAAAATGAAAAGGAAAAAATAGACCAACTTTCTATTTTTGATCAACTATTTGAAAGTTGACTCGTAAGGAAAATAAGTGAATGAAATTGTCTTTATTTTAAAATAGTTTATGGTAAGATTAAAGATAAGTAAATTTCAAGGGGGTTTTTTAATGAGCGAGTCAAAAAAATTACCAAAAAGAAACGAAGTACCGAGTGAATGGACATGGGATTTAGAAGTTGTTTTTAAGTCAGATGACGATTTTACTCTTTCTTATAAAGAATTAGAAACAAAAGTTAAGACTGTTGTGTCTTACAAAGGTACACTAAATGAAGGATCAAAAAGTTTCTTAAAAGCTATTCAAGCTATTTTGGACTTATCGAATCAATTAGAAACAATATACGTGTATGCTCAATTAAAGAACGATCAAGATACAACTAATTCAACGTATCAAGGCATGTATGAACAAGCTACTAAATTAGCAACACAAGCAAGTGAAGCTATTTCGTGGTTTGAACCGGAAGTATTAGAATTATCTGAAGAAACTTTGGCGCGCTATTTTAATGAAAACGATGACTTAGCTATCTACAAACATTTTATTGATCAATTAACAGCTGCTAGAAAGCATGTACTTAGCGCTAATGAAGAAGCTTTATTAGCAGGTGCTGGAGAAATCTTTAATGCTTCAAGCCGAACTTTTAACATATTGAATAATGCAGATATTACTTTTCCAACTATTAAAGATGAAAATGGAAATGATATCCAATTGTCACATGGAGTTTATGGACAGTTAATGGAAAGTACTGACCGCTCTGTTCGTGAAGCTGCTTTTAAAAATCTTTATAAAGTATATGATGGATTGCAAAATACTTTTTCAAGTACCCTTTCTTCTCATGTTAAATACCACAATTACAATGCAAAAGTACACCATTATGACTCTGCACGAGAGAAAGCATTAAGCAGTAACCATATTCCGGAATCTGTTTATGATACATTGCTTGATGTCGTACATGAGCATTTGCCTTTGCTGCATCGCTATGTTGCTTTAAGAAAAGAACTTTTAAATGTAGAAGAGCTTCATATGTATGATATGTACACACCTATTAGTGGTGAGGCTGGGATTAAATATACTTATGAAGAAGCTGAAGTAGAAACAATGAAAGCCTTAAAACCGCTTGGAGAAGAGTATTTATCTGTGTTGAAGAAGGCTTTCAACAATCGATGGATTGATGTTATGGAAAATGAAGGGAAAAGAAGTGGAGCATACTCTTCAGGTGCTTATGAAACAAGTCCTTATATTCTTTTAAATTGGCATGATTCTCTTAATCATTTATATACTCTCGTTCATGAATTAGGGCACAGCGTTCACAGTTACTACACTCGGACAAATCAGCCTTATGTATATGGAGATTATTCCATTTTCTTAGCAGAGATAGCTTCTACTACAAATGAAAATATTTTAACAGATTATTTATTGGAAACTCAAAAAGATCCAAAAGTTAGAGCTTATGTACTAAATCATTATTTAGATGGATTCAAAGGAACGATCTTCAGACAAACACAGTTTGCTGAATTTGAACATTTTATTCATGAAGAGGCAGAAAAGGGTACACCTTTAACTAGCGAATTTTTAAATAACTACTATGGTGAACTTAATGCGCGTTACTATGGCCCAGATGTTGAAAAAGATCCTGAAATAGCTTTAGAATGGACCAGAATACCACATTTTTACTATAATTATTATGTTTACCAATATTCAACAGGCTTTTCAGCTGCTACAGCTCTAGCAGATAAAATTGTTAAAGGTGAAGATAGAGCTTTAGATAACTATTTAACCTATTTAAAATCTGGAAATAGTGATTATCCTATCGAAGTAATGAAAAAAGCTGGAGTAGACATGACAGAGAAAACGTATATAGAAGATGCTATGAAAGTATTTGAAACAAGGTTAAACGAGTTAGAAGAATTGATTGAAACATTAAAAGATTAAACTCAACGAACTAAAAATGAGATTGGTTAGAAATTTCTGCAACAAAAAAACGTTCATTTGCGAAAATTGCAATGAATGTTTTTTTGACTTTATAGAAGTTATCAAGAAGCTTTTTGGCTCAATACCTTTATTTCAATTTATCTGTTTACCTTTTGCCCAACTTAGAGGGACCACATCAAAAATGAAATCAGTCTTCCAGGAACATAAGAAAATAAAGTTGAGGATAACCTTTTTCCTTTATTCAACTATGTATATTAAAATAGATCAAACAAAAGAGTGTGAGACATTTTTTCGTCTCACACTCTTTTGTTTGATTGAATGAAATAACATATACCTATTCTAAAGGACTTGGAAAGAAGCTTTATTAATGGCACGAATACCTTCTTTGGCAATCATTTGGTTTCTAGCTTCAACAATCATTGGATTTGGGTTGTGTAGAGCTTGAAGTAATTCAACTGTAATTCCTTCATCAATTAATAAACCATGTTCTTTGTGTTGATCACTGAATAGCACACAAGAAGGAGTATTATAAGCATTCATTTCACGGGCAATTTTTTGATCTGCTTCAAAAGAACTTTTTGTGAATTCTAAGTCTTTATCTTCAAGGAACATAGGAATGTCTAATTTAGCTTTTTTAGCTGCTTCTAAAACAAGTTTTTCTGAGAAAAACTGTTTTTCTTCAATAAGTGCATGTTGCAATTCTAATAGAAAGTTGCGACCTTTTTTCTTTCCTTGCATAGTTGCAGCTGAATAATAAAGACAAATATCATAAGTCATTGAGCAAACATCATTACGAAAAGCTAAATCATTTTTTGGCAAGTTATTGGTAGAAAGATAGTTATTAATCGTACTTAAATTATGAACAGGAATAAAGTTAACACGAATTTTACTAGTAGATTTTTCAATGAATTGTAAAACTTCTTTTTCAGAGTTCAAACAGTTAGGGTCAATTGGGTTAATAAACAAATAAATTTCAAGCATTTCATTATAAGTAGATTCATTTTTAGTATGCATAGTTGAGAACATTTATCTTCACCTTAGTCTTAGTATTTTTTTATTCTATATATAGTGCATAAGCAATCTGTTTTGCTAACAAATATACTTTATCAAAAATGACTAAAAAAATATAATAAAGGATCTTGCTTTTGAATAAAAATTAGTACGATTTGTAACAAAGTCGCCACATTTCATTTGAAACCCTTTAATACTACTGTTTATTGAGTGGTCTAATCTTCAATTTTTCGCTTATTCTTTTAAAATGGTTCAATTTTAAACTCTGTTTAAAAATTATATACTGGTGTTGAACTAATTTTTTCGCCGTACTTCATATTTAATTAAGTGTAAAATTTTTTTCAATTATTCGTTATATGATTTCAATCTTAGGCTATTTCTTCTTTCTTAATAAATATGTTAAAATATAGTCATATAGCACTTTTAAAGTGCGAAATCTTAAGCTTCTAAAAGAGGGTATAAAAGATGGATCAAAATTGGGAAGAATTTTTAACACCTTATAATCAAGCAGTTGAAGAATTAAAAGTAAAATTAAAAGGTATGCGCAAGGAATTTAGTAAAGGTAATTTACATATTCCAATTGAATTTGTTACTGGAAGAGTAAAACCAGTTAATAGTATTATTGAAAAAGCTGCACTACGAAATATCCCTCTCGATAAATTAGAAATAGAAATGCAAGACATAGCCGGATTAAGGATTATGTGTCAATTTGTAGAGGATATTCACGAAGTAGTTAGACTTTTAAGAAATAGAAACGATATGAAAATTATTGAAGAACGAGACTATATAACGAACAAAAAGGAAAGTGGTTACCGGTCTTATCATATTGTATTCGAATATCCGGTCCAACTTATTAATGGGGAAAAAAGGATTCTTGGTGAAATACAAGTACGTACTTTAGCTATGAACTTTTGGGCAACGATTGAACATTCATTGAACTATAAGTATCAAGGTGAATTTCCAGATGCCATTAATGTTCGTTTAAAACGAGCAGCAGAAGCCGCTTTTCAATTAGATGAAGAAATGTCACAAATTAGAGAAGAAATACAAGAGGCGCAGCATTTATTTTCTAATAGTAAGAGAGCGACGGTCGAGAAAACGCAAAAAGACTGATAGGATTAGATTCTTGAATGAGTTTTTTTAAAAGCGTATTGGTTGAGGCTGTTGCAGCAACATGTTTAAATAAAAAAGGAAGGGGAGGACAAATTTGAGAATAGCTGTAGTTAACAATAACGTAGAGCAATCTTTAAAGTTGGCCGAACAGTTTCGAATACTGTGTTTGCAAAATAATCTTTTGCTAGATGATAAAAACCCAGATGTCGTTGTAACAATCGGTGGAGATGGAACCTTGTTATCTGCTTTTCATAGATATGCCCACATGCTGGATCAAGTACGATTTGTAGGAGTCCATACAGGCCATTTAGGTTTTTATACTGATTGGCGAGATTATGAATTAGAAGATTTAATCATAAGTTTGCTTCATGATGAAGGTGAAAGTGTAAGTTATCCTTTACTTGATGTTAAAGTAACTTATCAAGGACAAAAAGAGTCTTCTCATTTTTTGTCTTTGAATGAATCTACGATGAAACGTATAGATGGAACGATGGTTTGTGATGTCTTCATAAAAGATGAGTTATTTGAACGGTTTAGGGGTGATGGAATGTGTATTTCAACACCTACAGGTTCAACAGGGTACAATAAGTCTGTGGGAGGTGCGGTCATTCATCCTAGATTAGAAGCTCTGCAATTAACCGAAATTGCGCCCATTAATAATCGCGTTTTTCGCATTTTAGGCTCACCGTTAATCGTAGCACGAGATGAATGGATCAGAATTAAACCACTTACAACAGAAGGATTTGTTTTAACAATTGATCAATTGACGTCTTCTGAGAAAAATATTACAGAATTAAATTATTGCATTGCGAAAGAACGCATTCACTTTGCTCGATACAGACATACTCATTTCTGGAGTCGGGTTGAAGATGCTTTTATTGGAGCGAAGAAAAATTATGAAGTTTAGTTGGACATATGAATTGCCAACTAGTTTACAAGTGAAGTCATTTTTAAAAACAAAAGGCATATCACGTAGTTTACTAGCAAAAATAAAGTTTCAAGGTGGGAAAATTGAAGTCAATGAAACGGAAGTAACTGTACGTTACCTTTTAAAAGATAAAGATACTGTACAAATTACGATTCCAGATGAAGCACCTCATGAAACAACCATTCCTGTCGATATTCCTATTGATATCGTATATGAAGACGAGCACTATTTAGTTGTAAATAAACCTTATGGAGTTGCGTCAGTGCCTTCCCAAGTTCATCCGGAAGGTACAATGGCTAATCGAGTTAAAGGGTATTACGTGCGTCAAGGATACGCTAATCAAGTTATTCATATTGTAACGAGACTTGATCGTGATACGACTGGCTTAATGCTATTTGCCAAACATGGATACGCACATGCGTTAATAGATATCCAATTAAGAGCAAAAGAAATTGAAAAGAAATATATCGCTCTTATTATGGGTCAACTAAAAAAAGCTGACCATGGATTTATTGATGCCCCAATTGCTCGTACGACTGATTCAATTATTACAAGAAGAGCTCATTCTTCTGGAAAAGAAGCTTTAACAGAGTATTGGGTTAAAGAATCATTTCCGGAAGCTACTTTAGTCGATATTCAGTTGCATACTGGAAGAACGCATCAAATCAGGGTCCATTTTGCTCATATAGGTCATCCATTAATGGGAGATGATCTATATGGCGGATCCAAAAACAATTGGGTAGTAAGGCAAGCGTTGCATTGTAGAGCATTAAAATTTTTTCATCCGTTTACTAATGAAAAAATAAGCCTCAAACTTGAAAACCCTAAAGACATGGCTCAATGGCTACATCAGCATAAACAGCAAGAGATCAATAGTTAATGAAATGAATTGGAAAGGGGTGTAGCCCTTGAAAGAGGAACAAATTGAATTTGAAGAACAAATAAAACAATTAAAAGAGTATCTAGATGCTGAGGACATCAATCAATTTAGAGACCACTTTTTAGAATTACATGTGTATGAACAAAGTCAGGTTTATTTATCTTTATCAGATGATGAACGATTAAGAGGATATAATTTTCTTTCTCCTAAAGAAATGGCAGATATGTTTGAGATTCTTGAGGAAGAGGAAGAATCAGTTGAAAAGTATCTGGAAGAAATGAATCCTCAATATGCTGCAGATATGTTAAGCGAAATGTACCGAGATAATGCTGTAGATATGTTGAATCAATTAGACCCTGCTACCATTAAAAAATATTTGAGTTTAATGCCAGCAGAAGATGCGGATGGCATTAGAAGATTATTGAAATATGAAGACGATACTGCTGGTTCTATCATGACTACTGAGTATATTTCAATTTTTGCTAATCAAACTATAAAATCAGCGATGTCAATTTTAAAAAGAAAAGCACCAGAAGCTGAAACCATTTATTATGTATACGTTGTGGACTCAAATAGAAGATTAGTGGGAGTTATTTCATTAAGAGACTTAATTGTTCATGAAGATGATGAAATGATTTTCGATATTATGGGCGATCGGTTAGTATCAGTAAATGTTAATGATGATCAAAGAGATGTTGCTCGTACGATACAAGATTATGACTTTTTAGCTATTCCAGTTGTGGATAATGAAGAAAGATTAATTGGTATTATTACGGTAGATGATATTATTGATGTAATTAATGATGAAGCAGCCAGCGATTACTCTGGTTTAGCTGGAGTCGATGTTGAAGAGAAATCTGAGAATCCCTTTGTTGTGGCTTCAAAAAGACTTCCATGGTTGATCATTTTATTATTCCTAGGTATTGGAACATCTACTTTGATTAGTAATTTTGAAGAAATGATCAGCGAAGCAAGTATTTTAGCAGTTTTTATTTCGCTGATAACAGGAACTGCGGGGAACGCAGGAACTCAATCACTTGCTGTAGCTGTTAGGAAATTAGCGGATAACGATGAAAATAAAAGGAACTTTGGGAAACTCATTTTAAGCGAAATTTCATCAGGATTGATTACCGGTGTCGTAACAGGTGTTACTATTTTCTTAGCAGTAGGAATTTGGCAACAAAATTTTGTTTTGGGATTAGTCATAGGTATAGCGATGTTAGCAGCTATAACGATTGCTAATCTTGCTGGAAGCTTTATTCCTATCTTAATGGAAAAAATAGGATTTGACCCTGCAGTTGCAAGTGGTCCATTTATTACAACACTTACAGATTTAACTAGTGTCTTAATTTACTTTAATATAGCTGCATTATTTATGAATTACCTAACTTAAATTTATTAGTAACTAAAATGGCGCGTACAACTAAAATATATGTGCAAGAGTAAAGGATGACAGGCAGTGCCAAAAAGAAAAAAAAAGATGACTAAAAAACAAAAAGAACAACGAACAAAGTTGATTTCTACTGGAATCATACTTTTGTTTGTTTTTTCGATTGGCTTATTTCTGGGTGAAAATAAAAATAGTGAGCTTTCTTTAAAGGAAAGAATAACTATTTTTATGGAAGAAACAGCTGGTCTTTTTAATTCTGAGGATCCAGAACCAGCTGAGACAGAGAATCAAGAAACAACCATTCGTTTTTTAGATGCTAATCAAGGATCAGCAACACTTATTCAATCGAAAGACGGTACAAACATTTTAATTGATAGTGGACGCTATGAAGACAAAGATAAAAAAATTATTCAACAACTGGACCAATACGTTGGTACAGGCGGTAAAATTGATTTGCTGATTTTTACACATAACGATTCAGATCATATTGGTTATGGAGATCTTATTCTTAATTATTATAATGTAAAAGAAGTCTGGATGAATGGGAACGACGCTACAAGTAAAATTTATGAACGGGTACTAGATGCCATAGATGAAAGTAATGCCTTATATGCAGAACCGAAAGCTGGAGAAAAACATCAAGTAGGTCCTTTTAAAATTGATGTGTTGAACCCTACTGATCCATCAGATAATGATCAAAATGACGATTCTATTGTAACTAAAATTACAGTTAATCAAGTTAGCGGGCTTTTTAGTGGAGATGCTTCTCAAAGTATAGAAAAGGCTATTATAGATACAGGTATTGATCTAGCAGCTGATTTTATCTTAATGGGACATCACGGATCGGACACAAGTACTAGTGAAGAATGGATCCAAGCAAGCCAACCAGATCTTGCTCTATTTTCAGCAGGTGCAAATAACAGTTATGGACATCCCGGTAAAGACGCAATTGGTCGTTTAAAAAGATATAATATTCCAGTCTATGGAAC
>NZ_JBEMBC010000035.1:0-25911 GCF_040274425.1 Carnobacterium sp. | reverse complement strand
TCAAGAGATCGATCATAAAAGAATAATACCATCACTAACAGAAAGAGTCCTACACCATAAGCTATCGGTGCGAGTTTCCACAACTGTTCCGAATCAAATTGCATAATAACAACAATGGCAACTGTACCCACTACATACCAGATCACTTGCATGAGTGTAGCTCGAATGCCGGTATTTCCAGTTAAGTAAGTGGTTGAAAAGATAGTAGCAATACTAATGATTGCAAGCAACATGACGGATAAAATAATTCCGTAATCTATTTTTGTTTCTTTATTTTCTGTCATTTTTTAAAATTCTCCTTGTATCCTATCTATCAAAAATTTCTTTATCAAACTCAATCCATTATATAAGAAATCCTCCCTAAAAAAAAGGCTTCTCGTCTTTCTTAGAAAAAACTTACAGTGCTACTCTATTAAACCTGTATGTAGAAAAAAGAAAACTGAGTTTAGACTCAGTCTTCTTTTTGTTTTTCTACTGTTTTTACTTTAACTAATTTTTTGTGTTGAATCGAATCTGAACTGTCTGGATACTCTTTTTCTTTATCTTCTTTTTCAGCTTCATCCTTTTCAAGTTTCGCTTCATTGACAGATTCACCGGTTTTGTATTCGAAATAAATCGTATTGATCAATCCACCCATTAATAAGATCATAGCGGATAGATATAGCCAGAGCATTAACACAATGAATACTCCAAATGTTGCACTAGCAGCTGCTTCTCCTCCAGCATATTTAACATAAAGCGTAAAGGCTTGAGATAAGATCAACCAGCCTGCAGTTGCAAATATCGCTCCTGGAAGAGCATATTTAATATGCAACCGATGATTCGGTACTAAAAAGTAAACCATTGTAAGAACAAGAATCAAGACAACTAATAAAACCAACCATTTATAACCAAATACTTGCAGAACAAAGCCTAAATCGATTCCAACAAAGTCTTGAACAAACAATAGGATCTGTTCACCAAAAACAAAGATGAAAATCAATGCCCCTACAATAGCAACTATGGCTAATTGAACGAGGAAAGAGACCAAACGAACAATAATAAAGTTATTTCTTTTTTCAACTCCATAAACGTCATTAAGAACATTTTGCAAGGCATTAAAAGCTTTACTTGCTGACCATAACGACGTGATCAGCCCAATAGAAATTGCTCCTCCACTTGAACTGCTCAAATAGCTTTCTAAAACTGGAGCTAAAACATTGTAAATATCTGGTGGCACAGCCGTCTCTAACATAGGAAGAATATCTCCAGCACTTATAGGAAAAAGCGGGATAATATTTGCTACAACCAATAGAATAGGAAATAACGATAATAAAGTAAAATAAGCAAGTTCTGCTGCATTTGAAGAAACTTCTGCTCGCGCCCAATTGGGTTTTGCGACTTCTACGAAAGTTTTGAGTTTATCTTTGAAAGAAACTTGTTTTGCATTCGTTGTCAAAACGATCACATCCTTTATATTATATTATGTGTTATGTATAGAAAAAGCATAGCACAGATAGATTTAAAAAGCATTTAGGACGCTCTTTCGCAAGAATATAAATAAAAAAAAGGCCAACCCTAAAAAATAGAATTGGCCTTTTGAATTACCTTACAGGATGCTAAATAAATAGACTTAGTTAGATTTGGTGTAAGTTGTATTCCATAATTAATTTATTTACGCCTTCATCAACAGTTTTAACTTTAGATTCTGTTCCTGAATTTGTCGTTACGATAACCGATTGACCTTCAACTTGTTGCAATTTGCCAATTTTTTCATCATTCACATAAAGCTCTAACTCAGTGAAACCTTCTTTATTATTTGGGGTTTCTTTTACTTCTACTTGAATTTTTTTATTTCCTTTTGCCATGCGAATGCTCCTTTTGCAGTTAGTTTCTCATTTAGTATACTGCATTTTTGAAAAAAATTCATTGATTTATTCATCTAAGCTGCTTTCAGTTTCATAAAAATTAGCGAATACTTAAATAAATGATGTCAAAGCTTCTTGATAAGGAAGGTTTAGTGATTCTGCGACTTCTTTTTGAGTTACCTTTCCATCCATCACATTAATACCTGTATAAATCGTTGAATTTTCTTTAGCTGCTTTGACTACTCCTTTATTCGCAATCTCAACGGCATAAGGAATGGTTACATTCGTTAAGGCTAATGTAGATGTTTTAGGCACAGCGCCTGGCATATTTGCAACAGCATAATGGACGATACCGTGTTTGACATAGACCGGGTCATCATGTGTCGTAACTTCTGAAGCCGTTTCAAAAATCCCACCTTGGTCTACTGCAATATCTACAATAACCGATCCATTTTCCATTGATTTAACCATTTCTTCTGTAACTAATGTTGGGGCTTTTGAACCAGGAATCAATACTGCTCCAATTGCCAAGTCAGCTTCTTTAACAGCTTTAGCAATATTGTATTCATTTGACATTAATGTGTTGATCCTGTTTTCAAATAAATCATCTAATTCTTCCAGACGTTTCGGATTCACATCTAAAATAGTCACTTCTGCTCCTAATCCGATAGCGATTTTAGCAGCATTCGTTCCTGAAACTCCACCACCAATAATCGTTACTTTCCCTTTTTGAACTCCAGGTACACCACTCAACAGTATTCCTTTTCCTTGATTGACGCTTTCAAGAAACTCTGCCCCAACCTGTGCAGCCATTCTTCCGGCAATTTGACTCATAGGGGTTAAAAGTGGCAATGTGCCATCTTTTCCAGCCATCGTTTCATAGCCGATAGCTGTCACTCCAGCTTTCATCAATTCTTTTGTTAACTCTAGAGATGGAGCTAAGTGCAAATAAGTGAAAAGTATCATGCCTTCTTTAAAATACTGATACTCACTTGGGATAGGTTCTTTTACTTTAATGATCATTTCAGCATTACCCCAAATTTGCTCAGCTTCTTCCAATATAACGGCACCTGCTAATCGGTATTCTTTATCAAGAAAACCAGCTGTCTCTCCTGCATTTTCTTCGATCACAACTTCGTGCCCATTTTCTACAAGACTTTTTACACCGGCTGGAGAAATGGCCACCCGACTTTCATTATTTTTAATTTCTTTTGGTATACCGATCTTCATAGTGATTTCCTCCTATTTTTTACTACCTGTTCTACTTCTCTATTACTATTGTAACG
Source organism: Carnobacterium sp. (assembly GCF_040274425.1). Taxonomy (NCBI): domain Bacteria; kingdom Bacillati; phylum Bacillota; class Bacilli; order Lactobacillales; family Carnobacteriaceae; genus Carnobacterium; species Carnobacterium sp. Next base: position 22,778 of record NZ_JBEMBC010000035.1, on the reverse strand, counting down.
CTGAATCAGACAGAACCCAAATTTTGACACTTTTGTTTTTTTCTTCTTATTAATTTAGCTGTCTATATGCTATTAGACATATTTTGTCCACATTACCTATTTATTTATAGTTGTCATTGAAAAAATATTTTCATTTCTTAGGGAATATTATATAATCAATTATCGTGATTGTGGAGGTGGAACTTGTGTTAATTGATATTAACGATAATTTTTTCAATGAGTTACAAGAAGTTTCAGATTCGCTAAATATAACTATTGGAGAATACTTAGAAAATCTTCATGAAAAAAACCAAAAACTGAAAATGATTTTATTAGAAGATAAAGAAGGCTTCGAAAAATTCTTAAAGGAATACCATGTTATTTTAGATGATTTAGTTATGCTTAATCCAGAAGCTTTAGCCATTTTAAATGAAAACAGTAATCCTGAAATTATGAAACCTGTATTTATTCAACTTTTAAAAATAGCTAATGGAGATATTAGTGTATTAACTAAACTATATGATACTTATCTTAAACAGTCTCAATCAGCTTTGGATTTTTCTACGGCAGACTAATTTATAATTGAATGTTAAAAAGATCTAGAAATTCTTTTAACCTAATAACGATGATTGTATTTTTTTACAGTCATCGTTTTTTCTAAACAATTTATCAGCTTTTTGTTCCATCCGTTCAATATTGTTATTAACCGAAGTAAAAAAACATACCCTAGGAGGAAATTAATGGCGCTAAACAATCTATCTAAAAAGAAAAAAAGTAAGTTCTATAACAATATGCTTTTAGCAGGAGGATCTATTTTTACCGGGATAGCGATTGGCATTTTTGCTGCCGTATTCTTTCCATTCCTCAACTTTGAAATCAACCTATTTGTCTTGATTGGTGGCGTACTATTCTTCTTTATTAGTTTTTTCATACATATTTTACTTCATGAAACTGGTCATCTTATCTTTGGATTATTAACAGGATATACCTTCGTCTCATTTCGAATCGGTACGTTAACGATCATAAAAGAAAAAGGCAAATTAAAACGCAAACGATTCCATTTACCAGGGACAGGTGGACAATGTTTGATGTCTCCGCCAGACTATTCTACCGATCACTTTCCATTTGTCTTGTATAATTTGGGTGGAGTTTTCATCAATCTACTCTTTTCAGTTATTCCCTTGATCCTTACTTTAACTATTGAAGGTCTTTCTCTACCAGTCTTATCTTTATGCCTGTTATTCGCTGGTTCAGCCTTACTCACAGCTTTAACAAATGGCATTCCTATGAAAATAGGCGGAATGCCAAATGACGGATACAATCTTCTTTCCATCCTAAAAGAGGAAGAAAATAAAAAAGCTTTCTTTATTCAATTAAAAGTAAATGCACTAATGACAGAAGGCTCACGCTTAAAAGATATTCCTTTAGAAAACATTCAATTAAAAGGAAATCCTCAATTCTCTAATTTATTAGCTATTTCTGTTTATCTGCTGGAATACAATTGGTATTTAGACAATTTAAAATTAGGTATTGCAAAACAAAAATTAGATGCTTTTCTCCCTCACTTAGAAAACTTGCCATTATTTTATAGAAATGAGTTAAATTGCGAGCGTTTATTTTTAGTATTAAGTGAACAACCACAGAATCCAAATCTAATACAAGAAATATATGATGAAGATTTACAGCAGTTCATTAAAAAGACTCCTTACTTGCCAAGTAAAAAACGCCTCATGATGGCATACGAAGGGTTCTATTGTATGAACTATCAAAAAGCTATAGACTACTACGAAGAACTGAAAAAAACTGCCCCCATGTATCCTGTAAGGGGAGAAGCTGAAATGGAATTAATGTTAGGCGAATGGATTAAATCAAAATTGGTATAAATAGTTAAAAGCGGAATAGCTAAAAAAACTAATCACATGTCTATGATTAGTTTTTTTAGCTATTCCACTCTTTTTTTGGCTGAGATACATTGTGTTTGGAGATTCCCAAACGAGAAAAAGCTCCTAAATTCTAACAGCATCACCTCAAAAGGTTGTTTCGATTTCCATTCATGTACTCTTCAACTATTTTTTTGCTTACCATTGGAGTATCTCCAAAAGTCGTATGTGCAAGTACTGCATTCGAAATAACAAAGTCCACAGAACGTTCATCGGACCAATTTTCGATGAAACCTGTTATGATACCAGAAGCAAAAGCATCTCCTGTTCCTATTCTGTCTAGGATTTCCAATTTATATTCAGTACTAACTGAAAAGCCCTTATCGCTTCTAATAAATCCTTTTAATAACTGTTCTTCACCTTTATTTTCACGCAATGTTCCGGTAAATAGTTTGATACCAAATTTCTTTACAAAAGTTTCACTGACACTATTTAAACTTCGTAGTCAATAATATATGGATACTTATATGGATACTTATATGGATACTTATTTGTATCACATATGGCATACGAGACTTCAATCACTTCATTAAACGTACTAATTGTTTTTCTGACCCTTTTTAATAAGTGTGTATGGTCTATCTTTAATTTTTCTTTTATAGGTTCTTCAATTTTTACGACTTCAAAACTATCTTGAAAACGACTAACGTTTTTATCAAATTCTGCTAACCATTTATATAATGAAACCCTTTCTGTTTGCTCCAAGGCCTCAATACTCCCTAAAACAGGAAGGAAATGTTCAAAATAAATATAAGGTTCCCCATTCAAATAATAAATTCTGGTTAATTTATATGACTTTTCCTTAAATGTTTTACGTATAAGATCATCTTCATTTATAGTTTGTACTTCTTCAATAGATAGTATTTCTTTTTTCAACGTGTTGCCGCTTAGTTCAATAATACTCGAAAAAGAAGCTGCTTTAGGAAGTTTGTTAAATAAGCGATCGCTTATGACTGTCGTACCTTTCCTCATTTCCATTTCATTCCTAATTCATTAAAAACATTATAATGTTTCCATAAATATACCAATATTAAGCGGTTTATTCAAAAAAAACTCTTTACTACTTATTGTCTAGTTTTTAATATAGGAATAAAAAATTAGACAATACCGTAATAAATTTTGACCCCCCAAAAAAAAATCAGATGTGTATTGACTTAGTGTTAGAAATTCATATAATAAAGTAGTCATATTAAATCGAATAAAAAACTGCTCATAGGGGAGTAGCAAGCACAATTTATTGTGTGGTTAAATCAACTAATATGCGTTACTAAAACGCTGGTTTAACATCAAATTGCAAGACCTATGTATAAATTTTGTTATAAATTTATACATGGGTCTTGTTTTTTTTCGACGAACAATTGGAGGAATAGATTAAATGGAATCTAAAGTTGATTCAACACAGAAAAAAAAACTGACGATTGGCGGGTTATTTATTACGCTTGGCGTTGTCTATGGAGATATTGGCACCTCTCCACTATATGTAATGAAAGCACTCATTCATGGTAATGACGGGTTAGCAAATATATCAGATGAGTTTATTTATGGATCTTTATCTCTCGTATTTTGGACGCTGACCTTATTAACAACGATCAAATACGTCAGTATAGCTTTAAGAGCGGACAATCATGGAGAAGGCGGTATCTTTTCTCTGTATACACTCATTAGAAAAAAAGCTAAGTGGTTGATTGTCCCTGCGATGATTGGTGGAGCTACGCTTTTGGCAGATGGGATTTTAACACCAGCTGTCACAGTTACAACTGCTGTTGAAGGGTTAAGAGGAATTCCCTCTTACATAGAGCATTTTGGCTCTAGTCAAAATACAGTTTTGTTGATTACAATTATCATTATTAGTTTTTTATTTATGATCCAACGATTTGGTACAGAAGTGATTGGACGTCTTTTTGGTCCAATTATGTTTCTTTGGTTTTTAATGTTAGCTGTTCTAGGTGTACTCAATACATTAGGAAACTGGGATATTTTAAGATCCTTATCGCCTTATTATGGGATAAAGCTCTTATTAAGTGAGGAAAACAAATCAGGCTTTTTAATTCTTGGTAGTATATTTTTAGCAACCACCGGAGCAGAAGCTCTTTATTCTGATTTAGGTCACGTAGGACGAAAAAACATTTACGCTTCATGGCCATTTGTAAAATTAAGCTTACTACTGAATTATTTTGGTCAAGGTGCCTGGTTGTTGTCTGTAAAAGATAAACCGTCTTTCCAACATATTGAAGAAATAAATCCTTTCTTTGAAATGATGCCAGCAAGTTTCCGGATTATTGGCGTAGTTTTTGCAACATTGGCAGCCATTATCGCTTCACAAGCGTTAATTTCCGGATCATATACGCTTGTTTCTGAAGCCATTAAATTAAATCTATGGCCGCGTTTACAGATTATTTATCCAACAAATACGAAAGGCCAGCTTTATATTCCTGTCATTAATTCTATTTTATGGGCTGCTTGTATTGGTGTAGTCCTCTACTTTAGAACCTCTGAACATATGGAAGCAGCTTATGGATTAGCCATCACAATCACTATGTTGATGACGACAATTTTACTGTACAATTATTTGATTTATCGAAACGTATCTCATTTCATCTCGCTTATTGTCTTATTCTTCTTTGGCGGATTGGAAACAATGTTCTTTTTATCCAGTGCAACCAAACTATTTCATGGAGGATTTGTAACAGTTCTTATTGCACTTATTATCTTAAGTATTATGGTAATCTGGCACAAAGCTTATGTTATTGAACATAACGTCGCAAAAGAGGCATCTCTTGTTGATCATGTCAGTCGACTAGAGGCCGTAAAAGCAGATTACAGCATTCCATTATATGCTACTAACCTTGTTTATCTGACCAGCAAATCTAGACCTGGGAAAGTCGATAGTGAAGTGATGTATTCCATTTTTGATAAACAACCAAAGCGAGCAGAAGTTTACTGGTTTATTAATGTTGAAGTTACTGATGAACCAAGGACTATGGAATATGTGGTTGAGAATTTTGGAACAGACTCCGTGATAAAAGTTAAATTACGTCTAGGTTTCAGAATGGAACAAAAAATTAGCACGTACATGCGACAAGTAGTTATTGATTTAATGAAATCGGGCGATATAAATAAACAACCACAAAAATGGTCAATCAATGAATTCAATCGTAATGTAGGAGACTTTTGTTTTGTGATTGTTCGAGAAGAGTTATCCACAGATACTGAACTTTCGGCTTTAAATCGTTTTATTATGCAAACTAAATTATCTATAAAAAAATTAGCTGTCTCACCGGTTAAATGGTTTGGTCTGGAGTACACCGATGTAAAAATTGAACATGTCCCCTTGTTACTAGGCAAACGAAAAAAAACTCGTTTAAAAAGAGTTTACTCATAGAAAATAACACATATAGAAGGTTGTTTATTGACTCGTTCATTGTATCTGGCTTTTCTACAATAACTATTTCTCGACTTGAGACAAACGATTTAATCGATCTAAACTCAAGTCGTTGCATGTAAAAAATAAATGTCTGACCTTTGAAAAAGGTGAGCAGAATGTGAGCAAAGGTATGAATTTGCAATATAATTTAATATTATTGGCCAAAATAAAAAAACATCAATAGTGTTGTTAGATCACCATTTTTTAGCACCTAATTAAAAAAATAAAGCTATTCCAAGCAATTCAATCAAAAAAAACGTGCAAACATTGATTTAACAATGTTTGCACGTTTTTTAAATTAAAACATTTTATGGAAGCGAGGGGAGTCGAACCCCTGTCCAAATATATCGGCACCTAGACGTCTACGTTCATAGTTGTGCAATTAAGGTTTCGCGCAGTACTAGCCACACAACAGGCATCATACGTTGCTAGTCTGATGATCTCTTCTAAAACTTACAGACGGAAAGGTTTAGCGTATCCCACTGATTATAGGACCCTTGCTCGAGCACATGGGCGATGCCGAGAGGATCTACACTAAGCTGTTATTACGCAGCTAAAGCGTAAGAGTTATTATTGTTTTTAGCAGTTATATTTAACTGTAACGTTTTAGCGTAGCCGTAACCTACGAAACGCGATCCAAGCTCGACCTATACCTGTCGATTCCGTAACGCTCCCTAAGTGGGATGTATACAGAGAATGTTTTGTTTTGAATCATCATTAATCTGTTTAACTCTCTCTAAATAGTATAACATATTTTAGAAAAAAAGAAAATATGTTCGTTTCATATGTCATTATTCCATTTTTCAAAGAGTGAACTAGGAGCAACAAGCTATTCTTTGTTGAATCTAGCACGTAATATTGGTATATTTAACAAGAAACATTATAATGTTTTAAGATACACTAATTGAATGATTAGATTTTGGAAAAGAGGAAAGGTAATGAAGAGAAAAAAGCTTCTTTATGCAGATATTGCTGATGATATCCGAAAGAATATTTTAAACGGTATATATGCAGTAGGAGAACAAATACCTACTGAAAATGAACTTGAAGAAAAATACAGCGTTAGCAAAATAACGATACGTAAGGCGATTGAAATATTAGCTGTTGATGGATATGTTGAGAAAAAAAGTGGTAAAGGCACAACAGTAATCAGTGATCGTTTATTTAATAAGCTTTCTAAAGCAGCTTCTTTTTCAAGTATTATTGAAATGAATGGTCATAAATTAAGAAAAGAAATATTAACAATAGAAGAGGTACAAACTATTAATGAAGATGACGACATTCAAAAAACATTTAAAGATAAAGCCTACAAAGTAACTAGAATTTATTATTTAGATGAAGAACCATATATTTACTTTGAGCATTTCCTTCCAGTTCTTGGAACTATTGAAGCATTGAAACAAATAGAAAAAGTCTCTCTCTATAAATGGTTAGCGGAATTCAATAAAAATGTTGGCAGGTTCCAAGATAGCTTTGAGGTGGTAAAAATCGAAGATTCTGTAAAAGAGAAGTTGAGTATAGCGCATACACATCTTTTAAAAAGAGTAAGAAAAACATTTAGTACAACAAATGAAATTATTGAAATTTCTCACGCAATATATGATACAAGTAAGTATCCCTACATTATTGATTATGAAGTTTAAGTTTGAAAGGTAGAAAAAACGGTTTTTTAAAAGAAATCGTTTACAACTAAACATTATAATGTTATATTCTTTTTGTAAGAAAATAAAAGTAATTAGGAGGCTATTATGAATAATTTTGTTGATTTTTTAGATTCAAAAGTTTTACCTGTAGCTACAAAGATTAGTTCACAGCGGCATATGGCAGCTATTCGTAAAGGAATCATTGCAACTTTGCCCTTAACAATTATCGGATCCTTTTTTACGATTCTTTTGAATATTCCTATCGAATCGATTGCTGCAATTATAGAACCGTATAAAGCTATACTCGATATTCCGTTTCGTTTTACTGTAGGGATATTATCTCTGTATGCTACTTTTGGTATCGCTTCATCACTCGCAGATAGTTATGATCTAGATGGTATGACATCTGGAATGCTTGCAATACTAGGATTCTTGATTTCTACAATTGTACCGACGCAAGTTATCGAGCCCGTTGAAGGAGTTATTGAATCAGGGAGATATATCAATATTGCGGCACTTAGTTCCTCTTCTCTATTTGGAGCCATCATCGCAGCTATTGTATCTGTTGAGATCTACCATTTTATGAAAGAGAAAAACTTTACGATTAAAATGCCCGAGGGTGTTCCTCCTGAAGTGGCCAATTCTTTTATTGCATTGATGCCAACTGCAGTCATTATTTTATTCTTTTGGATCACTAGACATGTTTTAGGTTTTGATATCAATAGTGTATTGAGTTCATTGTTGTTACCGTTTAAAGATATCTTAGCAGGAAATAGTTTATTCGGAGGACTCCTTACAGTGTTCTTGATTACTTTCTTTTGGGTTTTAGGAGTACATGGTCCAGCTATTATGGGTCCAGTTATTCGTCCTTTTTGGGATATTTCAATTGCCGAAAACATGACTGCTTTTCAAGAAGGCACAGCTGCAACAGATTTACCAAATATTTTTACAGAGCAATTTCTACAATGGTTTGTTTGGATCGGAGGAGCCGGTGGAACATTGACATTAGTTGTATTGTTCCTTTTCTCAAAATCTAAATATCTTAAAAGTTTAGGAAGATTATCTATTTTACCAGGACTGTTTAACATCAATGAACCGATGATTTTTGGAGCTCCAATAGTGATGAATCCTATTTTAGGAATACCCTTCATTGTAGCGCCACTTGTTACGACAACCTTATCTTATTTCTTAACTGTAACAAATGTAGTACCAATGATGATGGCCCGTTTACCGTTCACCGTCATTTCACCTATTGCAGCGTGGATCAGCACGGACTGGAGTATCATGGCTGGGTTATTGGTGGTTATCAACTTTTGTATCACTATAGCAATCTACTACCCGTTCTTTAAAGTGTTTGAAAGACAACAAATTGAAAAAGAATTGGAAGCAGAACAAGAGAGTGCAGCACAAGCTGCAACAATGGCTGAAGAGTCTGTTTAAATAGTTAAATAATGTAAAAAATCAAGAGATAAGTCTAATGACTTATCTCTTTGGAGGTCTATATGACAATACTAGTATTTTTAGTTTTTACCGTTTATTTTATACTTTGTCAGTACGTGATCGAAAAAAAGGTGCTTTCAGAAAAAATAATTGCAATGAACTTGTTCTATTTGATTGTATTGGCAATTTTAATGATTGCTTTAAGTATAGTGATAGGACTAATTTTTCATATTGAATGGTTCCTAGTACCCGCGGTCACACTTTTTTTGTGCGAGTGTCCTTGGAGCAAAATTTCGCAAATCTTTTATCTAAATAGAAAAGAGGAATAAATGATGAAACGCAGATTAGGTATCTCAGTTTATCCGGATCATAGTGATTCAGAACAAGATCAAGCATATATTACTTTGGCAGCACATTATAACTTTTCGAGGATCTTCATGAGCATGTTGGAAGTGACTGAAGGCAAAGAAAAAATTAGTGAAAAATACAGCAGCATCATAACCTTTGCTAAAAAATTAGGTTTTGAAGTCATCTTGGATATTGCACCAAATATATTTGAAGAGTTGGAAATTTCGTATGATGACCTTTCTTTTTTTCATGCTTTAGGAGCAGATGGCATTCGTTTAGATGTAGGTTTCGATGGCAACAAAGAAGCTATGATCTCTTTTAATCCTTACCAACTAATTGTTGAATTGAATATGAGCAATGACGTAGCGTATTTAGACAATATCTTATCGTACCAAGCTAATCGACCTTATTTATATGGCTGCCATAATTTTTATCCACAAAAAGGCACTGCCTTGCCATTTGATTTTTTTGTGAAATGTAGCGAGCGATTTAAAAAGCAAGGTTTAAGAACAGCGGCATTTGTCAGTTCTCAAAGTGGAACGATTGGACCGTGGGATGTCAATGATGGATTGCCTACATTGGAAATGCATAGGAATCTCCCAATTGAGATCCAAGCAAAGCATCTTTTTAGTACCAATCTAATTGATGATATCATCATTGGAAATGCTTATGCATCAGAATCAGAATTGGAGGCTTTATCTCTGCTAAATCCTTATCAAGTCACTTTCTCAATCGATTATGTACCTAATGCAAATGAAGTAGAAAAAGAAATCGTTACACGGCCTCAACATTTTAGACGAGGCGATATAACCAGTCAAGTGATTCGTTCAACGGAAGTTCGTAAGAAATATTCGAAAGAAACGAATATTCCACACGATAATCAACTAACTTTTGAACGCGGTGATGTTGTCATTGGGAATGATGGATTTGGCAAATACAAAAATGAGCTTCAAGTTGTTTTGGAGCCACATATGGATGAGCGAAAAAACTTGGTAGGGAAAATAAAAAAAGAAGAACAAGTTTTGTTAGATTTTATCTACCCATGGAGCAAATTTAGATTTGAAGATAAGTAAGGGTGGGAGAATATGTTTGATCTGTATATTAAAAATGCAAAAACAGTAACTGAAGAACCAATCGAAATCGGTATCAAAAATGGAAAAATCGTTGCTGTAGAAAAGAAATTACAAGTAAAAGACGCAAAAAAAACAATCGATTTACATCATCAATCCTACCTTTCTGCTGGCTGGATCGATGGGCATACCCACTGTTATGAAGAAATGAATCTTTATTATGATTCACCTGACACGATTGGCTATACAAAAGGAGTCACAAGTGTGATTGATGCCGGTTCAACAGGCGCTGATAATATTGCTGAATTTTGTACTTTAGCGAGTCAAGCCAAGACGAATGTGTTCGCCTTAGTGAATATTTCTAAAACGGGGATTGTTCATCAAAATGAATTAGCCGATTTAACGAATATCCAAGAAAAAAAGGTTTCTGAAGTTATAAAAAAATATCCGGATTTTATAGTAGGAATCAAAGCCAGAATGAGTAAAACTGTTATTGGAGATAATGGCATACGACCATTGGAATTGGCAAAATTGATTCAAGAAAAAAATCAAGCGATTCCATTAATGGTTCATGTTGGATCAGCCCCTCCAGATTTAAAAACCATCTTATCTATTATGGATAAGGGCGATGTATTGACACACTGTTACAATGGAAAATTAAATGGTATTTTAAATGAAACTGGTCAGATTCATGATTTTGTATGGGATGCGTATAAAAAAGGTATTCGATTCGATATTGGACATGGGACAGATAGTTTTAATTTTGCTGTTGCAGAGCAAGCTAAAAGAGAAAAGTTGATTTGTCATATCGTTAGTACAGACATCTATCACCGAAATAGAGAAGATGGCCCAGTATATAATTTCTCTACAATGATAGAAAAGATGCTCTTTTTAGGTTATGCACTAAGCGATATCATCCCAATGGTAACGATTAATCCAGCAAAAGCATTTCAGTTAAAGTCAAAAGGTACATTAGAGATCGGCTATGATGCAGATATTACGATTTTTGATGTGGAAGACAAGGAGAAAATACTGGTCGATTCCAATGGAAATACCAGAAAAACAACACAAGTGATTACGCCTATCTATACAATAATCGGGGGTAATGATTATAGAGTAGGAGTTGAAGAAGATGGATTATTACAAGAAATATAATTTAAAAGAAGTCATTAATGCGAGCGGTAAGATGAGTATCCTAGGTGTATCAAAGTATAGTGAAAACGTAATTAAAGCTCAGAAATTTGGCGGACAGCACTTTTTCGAAATGGAAGATCTAGTTCAAAAAACAGGACAATATATTGCGGAATTGGTCAATGCAGAAGACAGTACGATTGTGTCTTCTGCATCCGCGGGTATTGCTCAATCGGTTGCAGCGGTTATTGGTAAAGGGAGTCACTATCATTTGTACCACCCTTATACAGATAAAGTAACCAAGCGTGAAATCATTCTTCCAAAAGGACATAATGTGGATTATGGAACACCTATAGAAACAATGACTGAATTGGGAGGCGGAAAAGTTGTTGAGGCTGGGTACGCCAACATGTGTAGCAGTCAGCATATCGAATCTATGATCACTCCAGAAACTGCGGCGATCCTTTATGTGAAGAGCCATCATACCGTTCAAAAGAGTATGCTTTCAATCAAAGAGGCACTACAAGTTGCTCATAAGCATCAGTTGCCATTGATTTTGGATGCAGCAGCAGAAGAAGATTTAGTTACTTATGTTTCTATGGGCATCGATTTAGTCATTTATAGTGGAGCAAAAGCCTTTGAAGGAACGAGTTCGGGCATTGTCTTTGGAAAGACTGAGCTGATAGAATGGGTTCGTTTGCAAAGTAAAGGAATAGGTCGAGCAATGAAAATAGGCAAAGAAAATATTCTTGGCTTAGCTACTGCAATTGAAGATTATATCGAACAAGACAACGAGTCAGCAGAGCAAATGAAAAATAGACTTGCGCCACTCGTTGAGGAACTGGATAGTATCGAAGGAATAACGTGTTCCGTTGCGCAAGACAAGGCTGGCAGAACTATTTTTAGAGCTAACCTCAAAGTTAGTGATGAAGCGCCATTAAATGCTAAACAACTGGTTGAAGAGCTTAAAACTGGAAATCCAGCTATTTATACGCGAGAGTATGAAGTGAATAATGGCATCATTGAATTCGACATTCGTGCTGTAACTAAAGATGAGATGTTAAAAATAGGAACAAGAGTGAAAGAAATAGTAGCCTTGTATGAGAAAGAAGGAAAAATAGATGAGTAAATCACCTAATTATTTAGATAATCGTATTTGTTTAAACGTACTGGCTAACTCAGTTGAAAATGCAAAAGAATGTTATGCAGCTGCAGAAGGAAATATTCTTTTAGGTGTGCTTTCAAAGGACTACGAAACGGATCAAGCAGCGATCGAAGATATGAAAAATTATCAAGAGGCTATTAATAACGCTTTATCCGTTGGACTTGGAGCTGGTGATCCAAATCAAAGTAAAATGGTTAGCCGAATTTCAGGAGAACTTCAACCTCAACATGTGAACCAAGTCTTTACAGGTGTAGGAGCGTCTAGAGCTTTATTAAATCAAGAACAAACAATTGTTAACGGTTTGATTTCCCCTACAAACAGAGTAGGTTACGTTACTATTTCTACAGGACCATTAAGCAGCCAAATGCCTAAAGCAGAAGTACCTATTGAAATAGCTATAGCAATGTTGAAAGATATGGGTGGAAGCTCAGTGAAGTTTTTCCCGATGAAAGGGTTGGATCATAAAGAAGAATATATTGCTGTAGCAAAAGCTTGCGCTAAGCATAAGTTCATTCTTGAACCAACTGGAGGAATCGATTTAGAGAACTTTGAAGAAATACTCCAAATCGCAATTGATGCAGGAGTGGAAAAAGTTATTCCTCATGTGTATAGTTCAATTATCGATCAAGAAACGGGTGACACTAAACCAGAAGACATCAAAGAATTGTATAGGATGATGAAAAAAGTCTTATCATAAAAGAAGTAGGGGATTGTTATGAAAATTATCGCTTTTGGAGAAGTCATGATGCGTTTGACGCCTCCTCATTATAAGTTTATCGAGCAAACCGATTCAGTTGATTTAAGTTTTAGCGGGACAGGGTTAAATATTTTAAGCAATTTATCTCGTTTTGGATACGATACCTCTATAGTAACCAGTTTGCCAGATAATCAAGTGGGAAGAGCAGCTTCAAGTTATATCCGAAAACTAGGCGTGAGAGATACAAATGTTGCGTACAAAGGAAACCATATCGGAATTTATTTTTTAGAAATGGGCTTTGGGGCTCGGCCTTCTGAAGTTACTTATTTAAATCGTTCTGAAAGTTCTTTTTCCAAAAGCCACAAAGACGATTTCGGCTTAGAAGAAGCCATTAGGCAAGCAGATGTTGTGCATATTTGTGGCATTTCATTAATGGTTAGTGAAACGTTAAGACAAACAGCCATGTACATTGCGAAAAAAGCAAAGGAATTAAACAAAACCGTTTGTTTTGATTTTAATTACCGTCCAAGTATCAACTTAGATAAAAGTCATGAATGGGTAAAAGAACAGTATGAAGAGATTCTTCCTTATTGCGATATTGTTTTTGGAGGAATACGCGACTTAACAGAATTATTGGATTTTCCTTTGAATGAAAATTTAAAGAATGCTGCTGATCGTTTAGACTTTGCCAGCGTACCTTTTGTAGAAAAATATGGTATCTCTATACTTGCGGGAACATTGCGGGAAAATAAAGGGGAGAAACAGTTTCTAAAAGGATTTCTTAGAAACAATCAAGGATTTTCGGTTAGTACAGAGTATGAATTGGACATTTTAGACAGAATAGGAACAGGGGATGCTTTTGCTGCAGGAATCATTACAGGATTTATTGAAGAATGGTCAGAGAAACAATCGATCGAATTCGCTGTTTCCAATGCTGTACTTGCGCATACGACTTATGGTGACACTCCTTTAGTGAATAAAAAAATTGTTGAAGAGTATATGAATGGAAATAGAACGAATCTTTTGCGGTAAACAATTCAAGATAACAGCAAATATAGAAGAAAATAAAAAACACATCTTTTAAGATGTGTTTTTTATTTTCTTGTTTAGCCATTAGAATTTATCTCTTGTTGTTTGGAAGTCTGGACATAAACATCGTACAATTTAGACAATACAGTGATGTCACCACTTGCAATTTTTGATAATTTAAAAAATACAGGTTTCATAATTTCAGCATCATCATTTTCATTAATGATAACTAAGGCTTCGCTATTTAGTGTAAATAAATCATCTAATATTGTATGGTATTTTTTTATGAACGTTTGAAGACCTTCTTTATCTTCTAGTAAAACATTTTTTAAACTTTGATTCTTTTCGTGAAGATTTTCTAAGTATTCTCCAACTGTCATACCTAGCGAATTTGAAACCTCTTCTAATTCATTAAAAAAATTATCGTTAACATCGATTAACACTAGTTTCACCTCCACAATCACATTCACAATAACTGATTATATAATATTCTAAGCAAAAAGAACATAGAATATAGAAACCGAGTTAAATAATTAGCGTTTTTTGTGGACAGAATATGTCCAGGACATTAAAAGTTATTTAGAGAAGTTTTGAAAATGAGTGTAGCTGATAAAAAACAAAGAGAATCCTTCAAAATAGTTGGGTTCTATTCGATTCAGCGTTACAATGATTCTATAGGGTATAAAAAGAAAATATAAAATGGAGGCTACGAACAATGAAGATCGGGATACCAAGAGAAATAAAGAATAATGAAAGTCGAGTAGCTATTTCTCCTGCTGGTGTAAACAGCCTTGTGGAAAATGGACACGAAGTCATCATAGAAATGAATGCAGGAAAGACTGCCGGGTTTACGGATGAAGACTATCAACTGTCAGGAGCCACATTGCTTGAAGATGCTGAGCAAATTTGGAACGCTGAAATGATCATTAAAGTAAAAGAGCCTATTCCAAGCGAATACAAATATTTCAAAAAAGGGATGATATTGTTCACATACTTGCACTTAGCGCCAGCTTTAGAATTAACTAAAGAGCTTATGAAGGCTGGAGTTACAGCTATCGGATATGAAACAATGGTCGGAACTGACGGAACGTTGCCTTTATTGACGCCAATGAGCCAAATTGCTGGAAGAATGGCAGCACAAGTCGGTGCTGAATTTCTTGAGAGTGTCAATCAAGGAAAAGGAATCTTGTTAAGCGGAGTACCTGGAGTTCAAAAAGGAAAAGTAACTATTATAGGTGGCGGAGTTTCCGGAACGAATGCAGCCAAAATTGCAATTGGTCTAGGAGCAGAAGTGACCATTTTAGATGTCAATCCTAAACGATTAGAAGAATTAGATGATCTATTTGAAAATAGAATCAACACGCTTATGTCAAATGAATACAACATTGCAAAAGCAGTTAAAGAAGCAGATTTAGTAATTGGAGCTGTATTGATCCCAGGATCTAAAGCACCAACCTTAGTAACAGAAGAAATGGTTAAACAAATGGAACCAGGTTCGGTTGTTGTTGATATAGCAGTTGACCAAGGGGGGATTTTTGAAACAGCTTCAGAAGTGACGACCCATGATGATCCTGTTTACGTAAAACATGGTGTTGTCCATTACGCAGTTGCCAATATGCCAGGGGCTGTTCCAAAAACATCTACTCTAGCCTTAACTAATGTTACCATTCCATACGCAGTTGAAATTGCAAATAAAGGGTTGATCAAAGCCGCTAAAGAAAATGCAACGATTTATACAGGTATTAATGTTATGGCTGGAAAATTGACCAAAAAAGAAGTTGGAGAGTCATTAAATCTTCCGTATCATGAAGCTTTGAGTTCATTTATTTAATTCAATCAGTGCGTTTTGAAACAGAAGTTGCATTAAATGCATAAATAAATGAATTTCTTTCCGAAATGCAGTATACTAATGAAGAAACTAACTGCAAAAAGGAGCATTCGCATGTCAAAAGGAAATAAAAAAATTCAAGTAGAAGTAAAAGAAACCCCTAATAATAGAGAAGGTTTTGTTGAGTTAGAGCTTTATGTGAATGACGAAAAAATTGGTCAATTGCAACAAATAGAAGGCCAAACAGTTACCGTAAAAACTAATTCAGGAACAGAGTCTAAAGTAAGAACTGTTGATGAAGGTATAAATAAATTAATTATGGACTATAATTTACACCAGATGTAAACTTGAAGGTGTAACAAACTAAATCTAAAAGATCGGTCCTGCTTTAGGGTCGATCTTTTTTTCATGGATGCTGTTATTAAGAGCATCCTAAAAGCTTTTTGAATCCATCTATGCTATGCTTTTTCTATACATAACCTAATATAAAGGATGTGATCGTTTTGTCAACGAATGCCAAGTCTGCTTCTTTTAAAGATAGATTCAAGTATTTCCTGGAAGTATTAAAACCCAATTGGGCAAGAGCTGAAGTTTCATCAAATGCAGCTGAACTAGCTTACTTCACTTTGTTATCTTTATTTCCTATTTTATTGGTTGTAGCGAACGTTATTCCTCTCTTTCCAATAGATGCAGCAGATATACTGCCAATGGTAGAAACAGCTGTCCCACCAGATATTTACAATGTTTTAGCTCCAATTCTGGAAAGTTATTTGAATAGTTCAAGCGGAGGTGCTATCTCTATTGGTCTGATTACGTCATTATGGTCGGCCAGTAAAGCTTTTAATGCATTGCAAAATGTTTTGAATGACGTCTATGGAGTAGAAAAAAGGAATAATTTTATTATTGTTCGATTAATCTCTTTCTTAGTACAGTTAGCTATCGTGGCGATTGTAGGGGTAGTAATCTTTGTCTTTGTATTTGGTGAATTTATCTTATTATTCATCGAAGATTTTGTTGGAATTGATTTAGACTTTATTTTACAAATATTTAGTTTTAAATGGCTAGTTTTATTCATTGTCTTGATTTTGATTATCACAATGGTCTACTTTTTGGTTCCGAATCACCGCTTGCATATCAAATATGCTTTGCCAGGAGCAGTATTTGCTACAATAGGTTGGATGGTATTATCTCAAGCCTTCACACTCTATGTACAATTTGCTGGAGGGGAAGCAGCTGCTAGTGCGACATTTGGGGTTTTCATTGTTTTAATGTTGTGGCTCTATTTATCGGCCATGATTTTACTGTTAGGGGCTCTGATCAATGCCGTTTACTTTGAAATTAAAAAAGGTAAATCGGTTCAGGAAGTTAAGGCGGATAAAGACAAAGCTGAAAAAGGCGATACTGAAAGAAAATATCCAGATGATTCAGAAGCAATCCAGCATAAAAAATTAGTGAAACTAAAAACAGTAGAGAAACACAAAGAAGACTGAGTGAAAACTCAGTTTTTTTTCTTTAGTCGTAGTTAAAGCGAAGAGCACTGTAAGATTTTTCTAAGAAAGGAGACAGGCCTTTTTTTTAACTTGGTTTTCTTATATAATGGATGGAGTTTGATGAAGATATTTTTTAATAGATAGGACACAAGGAGAATTTTAAAAAATGATAGAAAATAAAGAAACAAAAATAGATTATGGGATTATCTTATCTGTATTGTTGCTAGCAATCATTAGTATTGCGACTATCTATTCAACCACTCATTTAACTGGGAACTCTGGAATCGGTGCTACATTGATGCAAGTCATCTGGTACGTAGTTGGTACAGTTGCGATCGTTGTGATCATGCAATTTGATTCTGAACAGTTATGGAAACTAGCACCGGTAGCATATGGTTTTGGGCTCTTTCTGTTAGTATTGGTGCTCTTCTTTTATGACCGACCTACTGAGTTAAGTACCGGAGCAAAAAGCTGGTTTAAGATAGGTCCATTAACCTTTCAGCCCTCGGAAATCATGAAAATAGCCTTTATTCTCATGCTGGCTCGTGTCGTTACAAAACATAATGGCGATTACCCGTCTCATTACCCTAAAGCAGATTTCTTATTGTTAGGCAAAATCATGTTAACGTCTATTCCGCCACTTGTACTCGTTATGTTACAAAATGACTTAGGTTCAACATTAGTATTTATTGCCATTATTATTGGTTTAGTGTTGATTTCAGGAGTCACTTGGAAGATCATTCTGCCACTATTTTCAGGAGTGGCCGCACTTGGTGGAACCTTACTTATATTAGTTGTATACAATCGCGACTTTTTATTGCGATTGGGTTTTAAACCGTATCAATTTTCTCGGATAGATTCCTGGTTGAATCCATACGGAGATTCAGGGGATACCTCTTATCAACTGATCCAGAGTATTAAAGCGATCGGGTCAGGTAAAATGTTCGGTAAAGGATTTGGTACATCAGAAGTGTATGTGCCAGTTCGAGAGTCTGATATGATTTTTTCAACGATTGGAGAAAATTTTGGTTTTCTTGGCAGTTGTATTTTAATTTTTATTTACTTCTTACTGATCTATCAGATGATCCGCATTTGTTTTGATACGAAAAACGAATTTTATGCGTATATTGCAACCGGCGTTATCATGATGATCCTGTTTCATGTTTTTGAAAATGTTGGGATGAGTATTGGTTTGCTTCCGTTAACGGGGATACCACTGCCATTTATTTCTCAAGGAGGAACAGCATTGTTAGGAAATATGATGGGAGTCGGACTCATTATGTCCATGAGGTACCATTATCGCAGTTATATGTTCTCTGAAGAAGATGAAGATTTCAAATAAAAAGAGTACTATATTGGAGTGAGTTTCAATGCTTGATTTGTATCAACACCCGACATGTTCAACCTGTAAGGCAGCAAGAAAATGGTTGGATGACCATTTAATCGAGTACCATGCGATAAATATGATTGAAAATCCGCCAACACAAGAAACATTGATCGACTTAATGAGCCAAACGGATTTACCGGTACTTCGCTTTTTTAACACAAGTGGGAATCGATACCGCGAATTAGGATTGAAAACGTTGGTGCCAAACATGGATATACCTGAATGTGCAGCTATTTTGGCTTCAGATGGAATGCTGATCAAAAGACCTTTGCTGACTGATGGCAAGAGAACAACTCTAGGTTTTAAAGAAGACGTCTATGAACAGACTTGGATAAAATAAAAATTCGGAATGGAGCGATTGAATTGGAAAAGCAAATGAAATATAGCGAAAACGGCTTATGGGTACTAAAAGAAGGCGACAATTACTGTATTGGATTATCTGAAAAAGGACAAGACGATTTAGGCGAAGTTATGTTTGTTGAACTTCCAAATACGCTAGCTGAAGTGAGAGAAAATGATGTCTTGCTAGGAGTCGAAGGGGCAAAAGCTGTTACTGAACTATTGTCTCCATTAACGGGTGTAGTCGTTCAATTCCATGCAGAATTAACAGACAACCCTGAAAAACTAAATAGCATGGACAAAAAAGACAATTGGATTCTTGAATTAAAAGACGTAGAGCCAGGTGCTTTTGAAAAATTGTCAGCTGAAGTCTAGAAATTAAAGTTGACAGAAAAAAATTGCTCTGTTAGAATATGTTAAATATCAATAACGCGATGATAAGAAGAGTACGTTCGTAATAACCATTTATAGAGAGCCTTGTTTGCTGAAAAAAGGTAATGGGAATTGAACCGAAGATGGTCTTTGAGCAGAATATGTGAATGCCTTGCATAAGCCTATTCCGGGTGCACCCGATAACGTGCCACAGTATAAAAAAGTTGAAAAAAGCTTGAGTACTGTATGAGGTTGATTTAGTGATGAATCAACAAATTAAGGTGGTAACACGAAAAGTCAGAACTTTCGTCCTTATAGTAAGCAGTGCGCTTAGTATAAGGATGGAAGTTTTTTTATTTGAATGAATTAGGAGGTGTATCAGAAGTGATTGAATTAACAAATATAAAAAAAGTGTTTCAAACGAAACAAGGCAGTTTAACGGCTGTCAAAGATATCAATGTTTCCATCAAAGATGGCGAAATTTATGGAATCGTTGGGTATTCTGGAGCTGGAAAGAGTACGTTGGTCCGAATGTTCAATGGACTAGAGACGCCAACAGATGGTACAGTAGCTATTGAAGGAAACATTATTTCACAATTAAAAGGAAAATCTCTTAGAAAAGAACGCCAAAAAATTGGGATGATCTTCCAACATTTCAACCTGTTATGGTCTAGAACAGTAGAAGAAAATATTCTTTTTCCACTTGAATTGGCAAAAATGCCTAAAAAAGAGCGCGCAGCTAAAGCCAAAGAACTCATTGGTTTAGTAGGGTTGGAAGGAAGAGAAAAAGCTTATCCGTCTCAACTTTCAGGTGGTCAAAAGCAACGTGTAGGAATTGCGCGAGCATTAGCTAATGATCCAACGTTATTGCTTTGTGACGAGGCAACAAGTGCACTAGATCCGCAGACCACGGATGAAGTACTCGATTTACTATTGGACATCAACAAGCGCTTAAATCTAACGATTGTCTTGATCACACATGAGATGCACGTGATTCGCAAAATTTGTGATAAGGTTGCAGTCATGGATGATGGGAAAATTGTTGAAGAAGGTTCTGTCATTGATGTATTTAAAAAACCACAACAAGACATTACTAAACGCTTTATCCGACAAGATGCAAATCCAGACAGTGAAGACACCGACATGATTTTTGAAGAATTATTGGCAGAATATCCTGAAGGAAAAATTGTTCACTTAACGTTCCATGGCCAACAAGCCAAAATGCCGATTATGTCAAAAATCGTTCGAGAAGATGGCGTTGATTTAAGCATCATTCAAGGAAGTATTCAACAAACGCAAGATGGCGCAATTGGTTCGCTTTATGTCCAATTAACGGGTGAAAACCAAAAAATCAAAGTGGCTATTGAAGAATTAAGAAAACTCCAAGTAGAAGTAGAGGTGGTAGAACATGTTGTTGAAGCTTAATTTAGGAGCGAGTGTTTTATCACAATATCTCGACTTTTCAGAAGTTAAATGGGAAAAAATGCAAGAAGCAACGTTAGAGACGATCGGTATGACCATTGGATCAGTAGTAATCATCTTTTTTGCAGGTTTACTGCTAGGATTACTATTGTATGAAACAAATGGGAAAGATACGTTAGCAGCTAAAACATTGTACAGAATCGTCGCTATTTTAGTAAATATCTTCCGTTCCATTCCTTTTATTATTTTAATCGTATTATTGATTCCAATCACAAAAACACTTGTAGGATCAATTATTGGGCCAACAGCTGCATTACCAGCGTTGATTCTTTCATCAGCACCATTTTTTGCACGACTTGTTGAAATTGGATTTCGAGAAATCGATAAAGGTGTTGTTGAAGCAGCTGAAGCTATGGGAGCCAGTAAATGGCAAATTATTTATAAAGTCTTGATTCCAGAAAGTCTGCCAGCTATTGTATCAGGAATTACAGTCACTACCATATCTTTAGTGGGGTATACCGCAATGGCCGGTGTGATTGGGGCAGGCGGTTTAGGAAACCTAGCTTATCTTGATGGATTCCAACGAAACCAGCCAGCTGTAACACTAGTTGCAACCTTGATCATTTTAGTCATTGTCTTTATTATTCAAGCCATTGGAGATGTGATCGTTAAGAAAGTAGATAAACGTTAAAACAGCTAAGTGAAAACAAATAATAACCATCATTAGCTGATTAAAAGCACTACCGCAGTTTAAATAGGGGATTTAAAAAGCATTAAAAAAAACTAGTGAAAAAATAGGGGGATTTAAAGATGAAAAAGAAAACAATCTTATCAGCATTAGTAACAACAGGAGTAGTATTAACATTAGCTGCTTGTGGCAACGAAGGAAGCAACACTGAATCAAGTGGTTCAGGAACTGAAGAAACAACGATCAAAATTGGAGCCAGCAATGTGCCACATGCTGAGATCTTAGAATTCGCTGAGCCAATTCTTGAAGAAGAAGGCATTACATTAGACATCACGACCTATAATGATTATGTTGTACCAAATGTGGCTTTAGATGAAGGCGAAATTGATGCCAACTACTTCCAACATATTCCATTTTTTGATGCAGCTGTAGAAGAAAACGGCTATGATTTTGTGAATGCTGGAAGCATTCATATCGAACCTTTAGCTATCTTTTCTCAACGTTATGAAAGTTTAGACGATGTAGAAGACGGTGCAACTGTCTTAGTCAGCAACAACCAAGCAGACTGGGGACGAGTAATCGGTATTTTCCAAGAAGCAGGCTTAGTAACAGTGAAAGACGGAGTAGACCTTACAACCGCTACATTTGACGACATTGAAGAAAATCCTAAAAATTTAACATTTGAATACGAAAACGATCCAGCATTGATGACGACATTATATCAACAAGATGAAGCAGAATTGATCGCAATCAACTCAAACTTTGCAGTAGATCAAGACATCAGCCCAATCGACGATTCAATTGCTATTGAAAGTTCATCTTCTCCATATGCCAACATTATTGCCGTTCGTTCAGAAGATGCTGAAGATCCAGCTATTTTGAAATTGATAGAAGTATTACAATCTGAAGAAGTACAAGATTTCATTTTAGAAGAATGGGATGGAGCAGTCGTTCCTGTAAAAGAATAAGCTAAATAAAAAGTAAGAAGCAGATAAAACGGCTTCTTACTTTTTTTGTGTTGGAAAATGTATTGAATTTCTTGAGGAATAGGGATTGCTTGTAGAAAGCCATGAGACCGTTGTTGCTGCTTTATTTTGTTGTTTTACGTACGATCAAAGTAAAAGCTAGTTCTTCAGGTGTTAACTTTTGTAAAGTCAGATCATTATTGATCATCTTAAACGCATTTTCGGCTTGCTTATGTATAGAGTAATCAATCGTAGTGATATCTAATAAATGTGAAATTTCAATATTGTCAAAACCAATTACTGAAAAATCTTCAGGCAATGAGTACCCTAAACGTTTTGCTTGCGAAACTAAACCAGCTGCAACAGCATCAGAGCTTGTCATGAAGGCATCAGGCTTGATCTCTTGTTTGGCTAACCATTG
>NZ_JBEMBC010000034.1:0-25927 GCF_040274425.1 Carnobacterium sp. | reverse complement strand
GTGAAAGTTGAGAAGCTTTTTTCTGAATCAACGGTTACAAAAATCCTTGATTTAGTAGAAAATGCAAGCGGTCGAAAAGCTCCAACTGAAAAATTTATTACGAAGTTTGCGCGTTACTATACACCTATTGTTGTTATTCTGGCTTTAGTGCTAGCGATTATTCCTCCGTTAGTTTTTCCAGGTGCTACATTTAATGAATGGATCTATCGAGCAAGTATTTTCCTTGTTATTTCTTGTCCATGTGCACTAGTTGTATCAATTCCTGTTGGATTCTTTGGCGGGATTGGAGCAGCTTCAAAAAAAGGGATTTTAGTGAAAGGAAGCAACTTCTTAGAAGGATTGAATGATATTAAATACGTCATTATGGATAAGACTGGAACGTTAACAAAGGGTAAATTTGAAATTACTGATATTCAACCCGCAAATAGATGGAGTAAACAACAACTGTTAGAACTAGCTGCATACGCTGAAACTCATTCCTCTCATCCAATTGCGGATTCTATCAGAGAAAAATACGCAGAACAGATTGATGAGAATCGAATCACGGAATATAAGGATATTTCAGGCCATGGTATCCAAGCAATAGTTGATGGGAAAGAAGTATTAGCAGGAAATGCGAAATTAATGCAAAAATACAACATTTCATCTACTGAATCAAATGAAATTGGAACTCTTATCTATGTAGCTGTCGATAAAGAATATGCTGGACATATTTTGATTGCGGACGCAATCAAGGAAGATGCTGCTGCAGGAATAGCGCTGATGAAAGAAAAAGGCGTGCAGCACGTTATTATGCTAACGGGAGACTCAAAATTAGTAGGGGAAGCCGTTGCTAAAGAATTAGGAATTGACGAGTTCTATGCAGAGCTTTTACCACAAGATAAAGTAGATAAAATGGAAGAGATTATGGCACGCAAAGGTCCAAAAGAAAAAGTAGCTTTTGTTGGTGACGGAATCAATGATACCCCTGTACTTGCCCGTTCAGATATAGGGATCGCAATGGGAGGATTAGGTTCAGACGCAGCAATTGAAGCAGCTGATGTCGTTATAATGGACGATAAACCATCTAAAATTGGAACAGTCATGCAAGTCGCAAAAGATACTCGAAGAATTGTATGGCAAAATATAATTTTAGCCCTTGCAGTAAAAGGTTTTTTCTTAATTTTAGGTGCATTAGGTTTTGCAACCATGTGGGAAGCTGTTTTTGCAGATGTTGGTGTAACGGTTATTGCCGTTTTAAACGCCATGCGAGTGTTAAAAAAATGATTTGTTGATGGATGAAAATTTTTTTATCTATCCAGATAGTAGTTCTTGTATAGCTCTGCTAAGTTGTATAGGTGGTATACTATAAGTGATTAAAAAAATATTACTTGGAGGGTGCATAAATGATCACAGGAGTTGAAATAGATTTTGTTGTAAAAGATAGTAAAGCAGCTTTGGAACAGTACAGCTCTATTTTTGAGGTTGTAATAGTTGAGGCAACAGATTTTAAAGTAGGGAACAACGAAGCAGTTTTCACAATTTACGGTACTCGTTTCCATATGCTCGATGAAAATCCTGAATACCAATTGTTCGCACCAAAAGAAGATAGTAGCCAATCATTCTGGTTCAATGTAGTGGTACCTGACATTCAAGTAGTATTTGATAAAGCAGTTGCTGCAAGAGGAACGATCATTCAACCTATTACAGAAATGGAAGAAATGGGCATTTCAAATGCAATGTTTTTAGACAGCTTTGGTTATGTTTGGATGCTACACGAAATCCATCAAGAAGTATCTTTTGAAGATCGCGTAAAAATATTAAGCGAAGATTTTGAATAAGAACTAATTTCTACTAATAATAAAAAGATAAGAATACCTTGTAAGGTTTAGTTTGTTACCTAATCTTACAGGGTATTCTTATCTTTGAATCATTTTTTACAAATTGATTTCTATAGCAGCTAACCCGTGTGTATAGAAATCATATCCATGTTTCTTTATAATGATGAACATGAGAACAAAAACAACTTCTACTATGGCTAATAAAAAATTAGACAGATACTAGTAAAAAGTGTTGGGATAATGAAGGAGATGGAAGAATAGTGAGATTAAGTGTCTTAGATCAAGCACCGATAACCAGTGGAAATACAGCTGCAGAAGCTTTATTAAAAGCTGAAGAATTGGCTATTTTAGCGGATGAATTAGGGTATACACGTATGTGGATGGCAGAGCACCATGGCACAAATGGTTTTGCGAGTTCAGCACCAGAAATCACTGCAGCTCATTTAGCGGCAAAAACAAAAAACATTCGAATCGGTACGGGTGGAGTCATGATGATGCATTATTCACCCTTGAAATTAGCGGAAGTTTTTAAAACGTTAAGTGCTTTCTCACCAGGAAGAATCGATTTTGGAGTAGGTCGTGCTCCAGGTGGCGACAATAATTCAATCTATGCTTTATCAGAAGGTCGTCAGCCTATGTTGGACAATATGTATGAAAAATTTGATACGGCATTAAAATTAATCAATGATGAAGTACCTGAAGATCGATTATATAATCGAACAATTGCTACTCCTTCACACATTCAATTGCCTGAATCTTGGTTACTGGGTTCTAGTGGAAGCAGCGCACGAAAAGCCGCTCAAATGGGAGTGGGTTATTCTTTTGCTCAATTCTTTATGGGTGGAATGACAAAAGATATCTTAGATGAATACAGAGTCAATTTTCAACCTTCTGCTTTTATGGAAAAACCGAACATCAATGTAGCGTATCTTGTGACGACAGCTGAAACTAGAGAAGAAGCAGAATATGAAGCTAAGCCACAAGATATTGCACGTCTATTGATGAGAAAAGGACAAATGGGTCAATTGCTGACACCTGAAGAAGCACAACATTATCCTTTAACCGAAATTGATCAATTAACGATAAAACAAGGACGTGAATTACATTTAGTAGGTACACCCAAAGAAATCGCTACAAAATTATTAGAAGACCAAGAGAAGTATGGTTTTGATGAAGCGATGATTTGTAGTATTCCTCATTCACAAGAAAAACGATTAGACGTGTATCGTCTTTTAGCCAAAGAATTACTAAACAAATAATAAATCATTCCCACTGCCAACCAATGAATGTTCATTGGTTGGCAGTTTTTTTATTTTTTTAATAAAATAATGAGAAAAATGATAATTTTTTAATGGTGTAAAAACAAAGTGAATAAAGGGTTTTGGTTAGTTTTGTATTAAAACCGTGTAAGAAAACGTTACACGGATAAGATATGTGTTAATTGATTTCTCATAAATGTGTATTTATACTATTGATTTAAGCAGCAAGAAAGACCTCGCCTGCCTAAAAAAGATTACTGATTACCATGAATGTTTTTGTAAAGGAGATGAGACAGAGTTGATCAAGCTACAGAATGTAAATAAATATTTCGGCGACCATCATGTACTAAAAGATGTTAATTTAGAGGTGGCAGAAGGGGAAAAAGTGGTTATCATAGGCCCTTCTGGTTCTGGAAAAAGTACCACAGTTAGATGTATGAATTTTCTTGAGGAACCTACGACAGGAGAAGTCTATATAGATGGCAATCAAATAACAGAAAAAAACAAATTAGAGATGGTACGAAATTCTTCTGCAATGGTCTTTCAACAGTTCAATCTTTATCCGCATATGACGGTGTTAGGAAATCTGACAATTGGGCCCATAAAATTACAGAATAAATCAAAAAAAGAAGCAGAAGAACTGGCTTATCGGTATCTAGATATCGTAGGGTTGCGAGAAAAAGCAACAGCATACCCTTCGACACTCTCAGGAGGCCAACAGCAAAGAGTTGCTATTGCTAGATCGCTCTGTTCTGAAAAGAAAATCATTCTATTTGATGAACCTACATCTGCTTTAGATCCAGAGACGGTTCAAGAAGTATTGGACGTTATGATCAAATTATCGAGCATGAATATTACAATGGTCGTTGTGACTCACGAAATGGGTTTTGCTAAACAAGTAGCAGATCGTGTCATTTTTATGGATAATGGAACCATTTTAGAAGTAGGGTCACCAGAACATTTCTTTGAAAATCCTACTCATGAAAGAACAAAAGAATTTTTAAGCAAAATTTTAAGATAAAAAAATAAAGATATCCTTAGGAGGAAAAACAAATGAAAAAAAGAAACTTATTAGCAACAGTCATTTTGTCTAGTGTATTATTTTTAGGTGCTTGTTCGTCAGATGATAGTTCAACAACAGAAGCAGACACACCAAAAGGATCGGATCAATTAACAATTGAATCAATCAAAGAAGCCGGCGTTTTAAAAGTAGGGGTAAAAGAAGACGTTCCAAACTTTGGGCTGAAGAATACAGATACAGGAGAAATAGAAGGATTTGAAATTGATATTGCTAAAAAGATAGCTGAGGATATTTTAGGCGATCCGGATGCCATTGAATTAACACCTGTTACAGCCAAAACCCGTGGTCCATTATTGGATAATGGCGAAGTTGATATGGTTATTGCTACTTTTACAGTTACTGAAGAACGTAAAGAAACGTATAATTTCTCAGATGCGTATTATGAAGATGCTGTTGGTTTATTAGTGAAAAAAGATAAAAACTATGAAGGTCTAAAAGATATGGATGGAGCTAATGTAGGTGTAGCACAAAGTTCTACAACATCCGAAGCCATTGCATCAGAAGCTGAACAATATGATATCACAGTAGAATTTTCAGAATATGCTACTTATCCAGAAATTAAAGCTGCATTAGACTCAGGTCGTGTAGATGCATTTAGTGTAGACAGATCTATTTTGGCTGGCTATTTAGATGATTCAACTGAAATTTTACCAGACCGTTTCGCAACACAAGATTATGGAATCGCAACGAAGAAAACAAATACGGAGTTAGCAGAGCATGTAAATGAGTTGATCACTACTTGGGGAGAAGATGATACTCTTAATGGATTGGTTTCAGAGTGGGGATTGAGTGAATAATGAAAAGTACAAATCCATTCGCTCTTTGGAGATGGGAGGACCTGTTTCAAAATTTTGATAATTTTAGTTCTGGTTTTTTAAGAACACTCCAAGTGGCCATCTTAGCATTAGCTTTGTCTTTGGTAATCGGAATTGTTATTGGGATTTTATCAACTGCCCACAATATGATTCTGCGTTCGGTCGCACGAGTATATGTCGAAATTTTTCAAAATATCCCTCTTGTCATTCAAATCTTTTTTATGTACAACGGGTTAGCAATGGCAGGATTAGTCTTAAGCGAGTTTACGATTGGGGTAGTAGGGGTTGGATTGTATCATGGAGCTTATATTGGTGAAGTGGTACGTGCGGGTATTCTATCTGTTCCTAAAGGTCAGCAAGAAGCTGCGTATGCACAAGGATTTAGTTATACACAAACCATGCGCTACATCATATTGCCTCAAATGGTTAAGGGTATTTTGCCTCCGTTAACCAATCAAGCGGTCAATTTGATAAAAAATACTTCTGTGTTGGCTATTATCGCAGGAGCAGACTTAATGTATGCAGCGGACTCTTATGCTTCATTCAGCTTAAATTATGGACCATCTTATGTGATTGCAGGATTGCTTTACTTCATTCTCTGTTTCCCACTGGCTACGTTCTCAAGGAAATACGAAGAGAAATTAAAAAAGAATGATTCCTTAGTTGTGGATATTCCGGAGGTGATGGAATGATAAACTCCATACAAACCGTTTTTACAAGGCCTAACGTATTGTTCTTGTTAGATGGATTAAAGACTACTTTGTTAATTTCTTTATGCGTAGTGATCCTTTCAATCGTTTTTGGAACACTCTTAGGGTTGATCAGAAACTATGAAAAGAAGTTTTTCGGAAAAATAGCCGGATTTTATATCGAATTATTCCGTAATACGCCATTGTTACTATGGATGTTAGGTTGTGCTTTCCTGATACCAGGAAGTACGATATTAGTAAAAGCTTCTATAGCGCTGTTTCTTTATACAGCTGCAGTAGTAGCAGAAATTGTGCGTGGCGGATTAAATTCGATACCGAAAGGACAATTTGAAGCTGCTCATTCTCAAGGGTTTTCATTCTTTCAAACACTAGTGTATATCATTTTGCCACAAACCTTCAAAAAAATTATTCCATCTTTATTGTCACAAGTGATTACAACCATTAAAGATACGTCATTTCTTGCTGGACTAGGAATCATGGAGTTTACACGAAGTGGCCAAGTTATTTTAGGAAAAGTAACAAAAACTTCTGAAGTGTTTTTAATTTATGGTTTCTTGGCAGTTGTTTATTTTATTATCTGCTTCGCATTGTCGGTTTTAGTAAGAAATTGGCATAAAAAGAATTCTGAAAATGTATAGTTTATATAATTTAGGAAATAAAAAAACGGACTCTTAACGGGTCCGTTTTTTTTTGCTAGAAAAATATTAAAAATCTTCCTCAAATAAATTCAATTCGGTTTGTTGTGGAGCAAGATGGTCAAAAGTAAGCTGTAATTTTTTTTGCAATTGTTTCGCATTTTTCGCGGCATGTCCACCAGAGTTATTGTTAAAAATAACGGCAACTTCTTTTGACTCTGTTTCTAATTGGCGAATAATGGTTACGAAATCATCTAATTCAGAAGAACTATAATCATAAAGTGTCCGTTTTTCCCGCCAATTGGGTCCACTAGCATCTAACCAGCCTTCATAGTTTTGCCCATGCAAACGAAAAAGAGTGAGTTCGTCGTTGGTCCCTTTGACGATTAAAGGAACGCTGTTTCCAGGGGTCTGAGGTTGATCGACAACAGTGTGAATAAAGTGTTCTTCCGTTAAAAAAGCTAATGTATTTTCTTTATTGGTGTCACTGTACCAACTAGAATGACGAAATTCAATCGCGATTGGCAGTTCACCCATGTATTGGCGGACTTTTCTTAAATACTGAACGTGTTCTTTCGTACAGTCAAAATAAGGTGGAAACTGAAATAGAAAAGTTTTGATTCGATTCGCTGTGATCATAGGTTCAAAAATCGTAATGTAATGCTCGAACATTTGTTGTTCAGTCGGGAAAAACTTCAGCCAATCTTTGTGTAACGTCATTGCTTGAAAAGCTTTAGGGATAAATTGAAAAGTAGCAGGTGTTTTTTCTATCCACGAGAAAATATTTTTAGTAGGAGGAATAGCATAAAAGCTGGTATCCAATTCTACAAAAGGGAAATGTGAACTATAATCTTCCAATCGTTTCGATTTTCGGACGGTCAGTAGGTCATGATCAGACCAACCCGTTAAGCCAATAGAAATCATTGTGACTCCTTCTTTCTTGAGTAATAAATCATTAGCCTTATTGTACCGCAACCGTTATTATTAAGGAAAGTAAAAGCTTTTTATAAAATTTATCCCTTAAATGGATAGAAAGAAACGTAAGAGAAGTGAATTAAATAACTATTAAAATGTTTCACGCGAAACAATTTGTTTCACTACGATCATTACAAAATAAAAATGGCAGTAGTTGAATATAAAAATCAGAGGAGCACTTAAAATGTATAAACTTATATTTTTTGATATTGACGGAACATTATTGACAGATAAAAAAAGAATTCCAGATTCTGCTAGAAAAGCCATTCAAGACCTGAAAAAAAAGGGTATCATACCGGTTATTGCTACTGGAAGAGCGCCGTTTAGAATTGATGAAATTCTAGCATCATTAGATATTCAGACACATATCACATTGAACGGACAGTATGTTGTGTATGAAGGTGAGGTAATTCATCAAAATCCATTGTCGGTGGATTCTGTTAAACGACTTGCGCTAGCTGCGGAAACAAATAAACAACGCATAGCGTTTTGTGGAAGCGATGAAATATTAGGGACTTCTATGGTTACTTTTGGACAAAAAGGATTATTGAAAAAAATGATTCAGCGAGTTCCGATAGCACCACCTAAAAAAGTGATGCAATTGCTTATGCGCTATATTGGTTCTTCTAAAAGAGTGAAGCCGATTTTGCCACATTACTATGAAGACCGTACCATTTACCAATGTATCATCCATACAACAGAAGAATACGATACTTTTTACCAAGAAGCTTTCCCAGATTGTCATTTCACACGATGGAATCCCTATTCAGTAGATGTGATCTCGAAAGGAATGTCTAAAGCAGTAGGCATTCAAAAATTGATCGAACATATAGGTATCGATATAAGTGAAACAGTTGCATTTGGAGATGGATTGAATGATATGGAAATGTTGCAAGCGGTTGGTATGGGAATAGCAATGGAAAACGGACGCACGGAATTAAAAGAAATTGCAGATGACATCACGGCATCTCCAGAAAATCATGGCATTTTGAAAGGTTTGCAAAAATTGAATTTAGTGCCGTAAAAAGTCTGAAGAATATCATATAAAACTTTAGTTAAGATATAAAGAAATCATTCTCAATTTCCTATTTTCAGTAGTTTTCTGTGGTATACTATTTCAGAAAGCTTTTGAGAAAAATCAATTTAAATAAAAAAGCACCCTACTCATTTGTTGTCTAAGCGTACCTTCTTTTCTAAAAGATTGTTTGATAGATGGTTAGAATGGAGTAGTTAAACCTACTAAGGAGGCACCTAAAGTGACTGAGAAAAAAACATTTTACATTACAACACCTATTTACTATCCAAGTGGAAAATTGCATATTGGAAATGCCTATTCAACAATTGCGTGTGATGTTATGGCACGGTACAAAAGAATGCAAGACTATGATGTTTTCTATTTGACAGGTAGCGATGAGCATGGCCAAAAAATTGAAAATAAAGCACAAGAATTAAATATTACGCCTCAAAAATATGTCGATCAAATGGCTGAAGGCATGCAAAAATTATGGAAATTATTAGAAATCAGCAATGATAAGTTCATCCGCACAACTGATCCTGCACATGAAAAAGTTGTCGCAGATATTTTTGAACGCTTTTTAGCGCAAGGAGATATTTATCTTGATGAATATGAAGGCTGGTACTCTGTTCCAGACGAAACGTTTTAT
The DNA here is from genome assembly GCF_040274425.1 of Carnobacterium sp. Taxonomy (NCBI): domain Bacteria; kingdom Bacillati; phylum Bacillota; class Bacilli; order Lactobacillales; family Carnobacteriaceae; genus Carnobacterium; species Carnobacterium sp. The sequence goes on along the minus strand of NZ_JBEMBC010000034.1, from coordinate 16,968 downwards.
ACTGAAACGCAATTAGTGGATATTGAACGTGATGACCAAGGCAACATTGTTGGCGGGAAGTCACCAGACAGCGGACATCCGGTAGAGTTGATCAAGGAAGAATCTTATTTCTTTAGAATGAGTAAATATTCGGATCGTTTATTAGCTTATTACAATGAACATCCAGATTTTATTCAACCTGAGTCACGTAAAAACGAAATGATCAATAACTTTATTAAACCTGGTTTGGAAGATCTAGCTGTTTCACGTACGACATTTACTTGGGGAGTTAAAGTACCAAGCAATCCGAAACACGTTATTTACGTGTGGATTGATGCATTGGCAAACTATATAACTGCACTTGGTTACGGTACAGATGATACATCATTGTTTGATAAATTCTGGCCAGCAGATGTACACATGGTCGGAAAAGAAATCGTTCGTTTCCATACTATTTATTGGCCTATTATGTTAATGGCTCTAGATTTGCCATTGCCTAAAAAAATATTTGGTCACGGTTGGTTGTTAATGAAAGATGGTAAAATGTCTAAATCTAAAGGGAACGTTGTCTATCCAGAAATGTTAGTAGAGCAATATGGCCTAGATGCTTTGCGTTATTACTTGATGCGTGAAGTAACTTTTGGAAGCGACGGAGTATTTACTCCAGAAGACTTTGTTTCTCGTGTGAATTACGATTTAGCAAATGACTTAGGGAACTTACTCAATCGTACAATTGCGATGATCAACAAGTATTTCGATGGAGAAGTCCCTGAATATTCAGGAAACGTTACAGAATTCGATGCTATCTTAAAAGAAACAGCAGAAAAAGTTTGTGTGGATTACCAAAATGAAATGGAAAATATGCAATTTAGTAGTGCATTAAGTCATGTTTGGGTATTGATTTCGCGTGCCAATAAATACATTGATGAAACTGCGCCATGGAAATTAGCGAAAGAAGAAGAGAAGACAAGCGAATTAGCGAGTGTCATGGTTCATTTAGCAGAAACGCTTCGTATTTCAGCTATTTTATTGCAACCGTTCTTGACTCACGCACCTAAAGAGATCTTTGCTCAATTGGGAGTTGAAGGAGAATTTGCTGGAAACTGGTTAACAGTCCAATTTGGCTCATTCCCTGAAAATACTACAGTGATCAAAAAAGGTACACCTATATTCCCACGTTTAGATATAGATGTAGAAGTTGCTTACATTAAAGAGCAAATGGCTGGTGTTCCTGATCAACGAGAGCAAGAAGCTGAAGAGGAAACGAAATGGGATCCTTCAGAAACGGTGTTAACGTCAACAAAAGAAAAACAAATCAAGTACGACGATTTTGATAAAGTTGAACTAAAAGTCGCTGAAGTTATGGATTGTCAAAAAGTAGAAGGAGCAGATAAGCTCTTAAAATTTCGTTTAGATGCAGGAGACGAAGGTCACCGTCAAATCCTTTCTGGGATTGCAGAGTGGTATCCGAATCCAGAAACTTTGATCGGTAAAAAAGTTGTGATCGTTGCGAACTTGAAACCGCGTAAAATGCGTGGAGAAGTCAGTCAAGGAATGATTTTATCTGCTGAAAAAGATGGGAAATTACAAATTATTGAAGCACCAATTGAAGCACCAAATGGATCTGAAGTTGCTTAAAACCTTATAAAACGAATACCCTGCTGGAAACTCATTTAGCAGGGTGTTTCTGTTAAAGAAGAACAAGAAAGGATGATATTATGTTATTTGATACGCATACGCATATTAATGCAGAAGAATTTGATCAAGAAGTTCCAGAAACTGTTCAGCGTGCGCTCGAAAACGATGTAAGTAAAATGGCTGTAGTAGGATTTGATACTGAAACGATTGAAAAATCGTTAGCCTTAAGTAAGGAATATAAAGAAATTTATAGTATTATTGGCTGGCACCCTACTGAAAGCTATTTGTACACTGAAAAAATTGAAGAAAAATTGTATCATCAATTGCAATTACCCAAAGTTGTGGCTATGGGAGAAATGGGTTTGGATTACCACTGGGATACTTCTCCAAAAGATGTTCAAAAAGATGTCTTTCATAGACAAATGCAAATTGCCAGAGAGTTGAACATGCCTATTAGTATCCATATGAGAGATTCAATTGAAGATACCTATGAGATACTAAAAAAAGAACATGTTGAAGATATTGGCGGTATTATGCACAGTTTTAGTGGTGATACATTATGGATGGAACGCTTCTTAGACTTGGGCATGCACATTTCTGTAAGTGGCGTTATCACGTTTAAAAATGCGCCTGAAGTAAGAGAAGTAGCTAAAGCTGCTCCGTTTGATAAATTATTGATTGAAACAGATGCACCTTATTTAGCGCCAATGCCCTATAGAGGAAAGCGAAACGAACCAGCATACGTTAAGTTTGTAGCAGAAGAAGTGGCGAAACAAAGAGGCATGAGTTACGAAGAAGTAGCTAAACAAACGATGCAAAATGCTAATCGCTTGTTTAGGTTAGCTTGATGGAAAAAATAAAAGAAATTATAGTTGTTGAAGGCCGTGATGATACAAGGCGTATTTTAGAATCAGTTGAAGCGGATACTATTGAAACAAATGGTTCAGCTATTGACGAAGAAACGTTGAAGCTGATAGAAAAAGCTCACGAAACAAGAGGCGTTATTGTCTTTACAGACCCCGATTTTCCTGGTGAAAAAATCAGGAAAATTATTTCGCAAGCTGTTCCCGGAGTAAAGCACGCTTTTTTGACAAAAGATGAGGCTAGAGCAAAGGGCAAGGGCAGCTTAGGTATTGAACATGCTTCACCTGAAGCGATACGTGTAGCACTATCAAAATGCTACACCGAGACTATAGCTAAAGAGTCGCTAATCTCACAAGAGTTGTTAATGGATGCTGGCTTGATTATGGGACCAAATGCTCGAAAGAGACGAACAAAATTGGGCGAAAAACTTAATATTGGTTACACTAATGGAAAACAACTTCAAAAGAGATTGCAAATGTTTCAAATCTCACCTGAAGAAGTTGTAACAGTGATGCAACAAATTTTGGAGGAAGAAAATGACAACACGTAAAGATATCGCAACCCCATCAAGAACCAAAGAGATAATGGAAAAATATGGCTTCTCAGTAAAGAAAAGTTTAGGACAAAATTTTATTGTCGATCCTAATATTTTAAGCAATATTGTAGCTGCTTCTAATATTGACAAAAACACAAACGTTATTGAAGTTGGTCCCGGTATAGGTGCTTTAACTGAACATCTTGCAAGAGCGAGTAAGGAAGTTATTGCTTTTGAAATTGATAATCGTTTACTCCCGGTATTAGCGGATACCTTGAGCCCGTATGATAATGTTTCGATTGTTCATAGTGATGTATTGAAAATCAATTTACAAAAGACCTTGCCAGAAATGATCGATTTAGATGAACCTTTAGTTGTGGTAGCTAATTTACCTTACTACATTACAACGCCTATCATTATGCATTTCTTAGAGACACCTGTTCGAATCGATGGGTTAACAATCATGATGCAAAAGGAAGTAGCCGAAAGAATAACAGCTGCTCCCGGTAGCAAAGCTTATGGATCATTGTCCATTGCTATCCAGTACTACATGGAAGCTGAGGTTGCTTTTATTGTTCCTAAGACAGTCTTTGTACCTCAACCAAATGTTGATTCTGCCATCATTAAGTTAACAAGAAGAGCAACGCCAAGTGTAACGGTTAAAAATGAAAAGTCCTTTTTCGCACTTGTTCGTTCGGCTTTTGTGCAACGACGTAAAACGCTTTGGAATAATTTATTAATCAGATATGGCAAAGAAGATTCCACTAGAGAAAAATTAACCCAAGCATTAGAAGCCGCAAGCATTGATCCAAAGCGTCGTGGGGAAACGTTAAGCCTAGAAGAATTCGCCCGTTTATCAGATGCAATCGATGAGATTGTATTAAAAGAAGATTAAGTTTTTTTAATTATAAACAGGTATGCCAGTGGTATCAACGACTTTTAAAGTAGGTAATATGAGAGAATTATTATTTGTACCAAAGGTTTTCTTGTGGTATACTTGTAAAATTTCATTTTATATGTTACAATGGCATCAGACGAGTGAGGTGAATCTGATGCCAAGTACATTAGCAGACATTAAAGAAAGCTTAGATGATCATTTAGGTAAGAAGATTATGTTGACCGCGCAAGCTGGTCGTAAGAAAAAAACCGAACGCAAAGGTATTTTAGCAGACACATATCATTCAGTATTTGTAGTGGAGCTAGATCAAGAAGAAAATGCATTTGAACGTGTCTCATATAGTTATACAGATGTTTTAACTCAATCTGTAGAAATTGAATTTATTGAAGAAGAAAAACGCCAATTAGCTTAAGCATTAAAAAAGAATAGAAAACAGTTGACGAGCTATAAAATGCTCGTTTTTTTTGTACCATCAAAAGAGAGCTGATAATTTTTAGTGTTAGGAGGTTAATAAAATGGGGAATATTCATCATATAGAATTAAATGTTTCTGATTTAGAAGGATCCATTCGTTTTTGGAGCTGGTTTTTAGAGGAGCTAGGCTATCAGCCTTTTCAAGTTTGGGATGAAGGAAGAAGCTGGAAAAAAGATGAAACGTATCTGGTGTTTGTTCAAACAAAAGAGCGTTTTATTTCTGAAGGTTACCATAGAGGACGTACAGGTCTGAACCATTTAGCATTTCAGGCAAATTCCCGACAGCAAGTAAACGATCTAGCAAAAAAACTAGAAGAAAAAGGCATTGAAATTTTGTATAAAGATCAACACCCATTTGCTGGTGGAGAGCAGCATTATGCAGTGTTTTTTGAAGATCCAGATAGAATTAAAGTGGAATTTGTAGCCCCTCTTACATAAAAAAGAAAAGGCCTGAGACGGAAATGTTTCAGGTCTTTTCTTTTGTATTGAACTAAGTGGTTTATGTGTGATTAACCTGTTAATAAGTCAATAACTTGCCATTTTTTTAATATTTAAATTAAATTATGGCTTTCATGCTTTTCAAATCTTTTTATTTAAGCTAGTATGTTCTACAGACAATACAAATACTGAGGAAAGGAGTGAAGTGTAAATGGAAATCATAGAAAAGGCTCCTGCTAAAATTAATTTAAGCTTGGATGTTTTGCATAAAAGAGAAGATGGTTACCATGAAATGAAGATGGTAATGACTTCAGTTGATTTGGCAGATCGCATAGTGCTAAAAACAATTGAAGGAAATCGAATCGTTATTCACTCAACTAATGGATTTTTGCCATTAGACCAACGAAATCATGCATATAAAGCTGCAAAACTGTTAAAGGATACCTATCATATTGAAAAAGGTGTCGATATTACTATAGAAAAAAACATTCCGATTGCTGCTGGTTTAGCCGGTGGTAGCAGTGATGCGGCTGCTACCTTAAGAGGACTGAACCGTTTGTGGGATTTAAAGTTAACAAAAGATGAGCTAGCTACTCTGGGAGAAAAAATCGGCTCAGATGTTCCTTATTGTATTTATGGTGGAACCGCGTATGCGACCGGTCGTGGAGAAAAAATTCAACAAATACAAGATATCCCTCAGTGCTGGGTAGTGCTAGTTAAACCTAAAAAAGGCATTTCGACTTGGACTGTCTTTGAAAATCTTTCTTTTGATCAGTTGATTCATCCGGAAATACCTCAAATGTTGACTGCTATTCAAGACAATGATTATAGCCAAATGGTTGATAGTACTGGTAATGCCTTAGAAACTGTATCAGCTGTAAAGCAACCCGATATTAAGCGAATCAAAAAGAAGATGATCGAGTTTGGAGCAGATGCTGCTTTGATGAGCGGAAGTGGTCCTACAATTTATGCTTTATGTAAAAAATATTCTAAAGCTCAGCGAGTTTATAATGGTTTAAAAGGATTTTGTAATGAGGTTTACTTAGTGCGAACACTAAAATAAACTAAAAAAATGAATATCAAAGATGTGAATAGCTTTCTTATTTTGATAAGAGAAGTTCACGTCTTTTTTTTCTTGACGCGCAATGTAGATAATGATAAGCTACATAAGGAATTTTAAATAGTAATGATTACGATTTGAAAAAGAGAGCTAACTAAAAAAACAACCAATTTAAGTATAGATAAATATAAAGGAGGATATGCATTCGATGAATAAGAAAAAGAGAATCGGGTTAATGACCCTAGCATCTATAGTGATGATGCTAGTAATAGGATGTGGGAATCAAGAAAATACACAAACGGAAACAGATAAACTAAATGTAGTTACAACTTTCTATCCAATGTATGATTTCACAAAGAAAGTTGCTGGAGATGAAGCTGAAGTAACCTTATTGTTAGAAGCTGGGACAGACACACATGGCTATGAACCGAGTGCAAAAGAAGTTGCAGCCATTTCAGATGCGGATGTGTTTGTTTACAATAGTGAGGAAATGGAAGTCTGGGTTTCAAGCGTTTTAGAGAGTATAGATACAGAAAATACAGTGATCGTTAATGCAAGTGAAGGCATTTCTTTGTTGGAATCAACAGAAGAAGATCATCATGACGAAAATGAAGAAGAGGGCCATCACCATGAAGTTGATCCTCATATTTGGTTAGATCCTGTGCTTGCTCAAGAGGAAGTCACGAATATCAAAGAAGGATTGGTTGCTGCAGATCCAGAAAACAAAGAAATATATGAATCGAATGCAACACAATACAATGAAAAATTACAAACATTGGATCAAGAATTTGCTAATGCTTTCAGTGACGCAACAAACCGTGTTTTTGTGACTCAACATGCAGCTTTTGCATACTTGGCTAATCGCTATGACTTGGAACAAGTTTCAATTGCTGGAATCTCAACCGAAGAAGAACCAAGTCCAGCTAAACTGGCTGAATTACAAGATTATATAAATGCGAATGATATCCATTACATTTACTATGCAGAAACATCTTCTAGCAAAATTGCAGAAACACTCGCTAATGAGACAGGTACAGAATTAGAAATTTTAAATCCAATTGAAGGCATTACAACTGAGGATCAAGAAAAAGGAACAGACTATATTCAATTAATGAAAAATAATCTAGCTGCTCTTCAAAAAAGTATTAATTAATAAAACGGAAATGGGTGCAATAAACCTTTCCTATAGATAAAAGAAAGAAGGGGTATTCATGCATTACGTTGAAGTAAATGACTTATCTTTTTATTATGATGAAGAACCAGTTTTAGAAAACATTTCCTTTACGGTTGATCCAGGCGAATTTGTTATGCTGACAGGAGAAAATGGTGCGGCAAAATCTACGTTATTGCGTAATATTTTAGGTTTGCTTCAACCAACGAAAGGAACGGCTAAGATTTCTGCTGTAAATAGAAGAAATGAACCTTTAGCAATTGGTTACATTCCGCAACAAGTAGCCTCATTTAACGCTGGTTTTCCTAGTACAGTATTGGAGTTGGTTCGATCTGGTCGTTATCAAAGAGGAAAATGGTTCAAACGTTTAGATGCAGAAGACCATGTACATGTTGAACGTTCGTTGAAATCAGTAGGTATGTGGGATTTACGCCATAAAAAAATTGGGGAACTTTCTGGAGGGCAAAAGCAGCGTATTTCGCTAGCCCGTATTTTTGCTACAGATCCAGATTTGTTTGTTTTAGATGAACCCACTACTGGTATGGATCTAGATTCCAGAACAGAGTTTTACGAATTGCTAAAACACAATAGTGAATTTCATGGCAAAGGCATTTTAATGGTGACGCATGATCATGAAGACATAAAAAAATATGCGGATAGACACATTCAGCTTATCCGAAAGGAGGATTCACCATGGAGATGTTTTTCTATGGATTCATGCAGCGAGCATTCCAATCTGCATTCTTGATTGCTGTTATTGCCCCTATTCTAGGATTATTTTTAGTTCTTAGAAGGCAATCATTGATGGCAGACACGTTATCACACATTTCTTTAGCCGGAATTGCGTTAGGGTTATTTTTAAATGTAAATCCAACCTTTATGACTTTAGTCGTCGTAGTAATTGCAGCTGTGATTATTGAGTATCTAAGCATGCTGTACAAATCTTATTCGGAAATTTCTATCGCTATCTTAATGTCTGCTGGAATGTCCGTAGCACTTGTTTTAATGAGTTTGAGTAGTGGTGGATCCACGACTACTATTCAACAATACTTATTTGGTTCAATTGTGACGATCAGTCAACAACAGATTTACTTGTTAGTGGCCTTATTTGTAATTGTTGTTGGATTGTTTTTAGTCTTTCGTAGACCAATGTATGTATTAACATTTGATGAAGATACTGCTTTTACAGCTGGTTTGCCGGCGCGAATGATGTCGATTCTTTTTAATGTGATCACGGGAGTGACTATTGCAGTAGTTATGCCTATTGCAGGAGCCTTACTAGTATCAGCCATTATGATTCTGCCAGCGGCTATTGCTATGCGCATCAGTAAAAGTTTTTATTGGGTTATTCTTGTAGGTATTCTTGTAGGTATCGTAGGAATGTTTTCAGGGTTAACGGTCTCCTATCAATGGGGTACTCCGCCAGGTGCGACGATTACCTTAGTGTTTATTGTTATTTTTATCCTTACAACTGGGACAATGAAAATCGTGCAGCAGATGAAATATAAAAAAAGCCGTTCTTAAGGAATAGCAATATGTAAAAGGATTGAGAATTTTCTCGATCCTTTTTTGTATGCAAAAAGTAATAGAAAGTTAATACGAAGGTTCGTGTTTTTTTTTATGAGAAATAGTTAATAAAAACGAACATTTTTATAATAATACTTAAAAAGCTACCTTTTTATATGGAAAACGCGTATAATGATGTTTGATAGAAATAATGACCTGGCAAAACCTAAGAAAATGAGTCTATAGAAAAGGTGAAAATAATGAAAATAAAAAGAAGTGAACGATTGATCGACATAACGCGTTATATGTTGGAGCGACCGCATACGTTAGTGCCGCTTACCTATTTTGCGAACCGTTACGACTCTGCTAAATCTTCTATTAGTGAAGATTTAAGTATTGTGAAAAAAACATTTAGAGAACGAGGCACAGGAACTTTGGAAACAGTCCCTGGAGCAGCAGGAGGGGTACGTTATATACCCGAAATTGCAGAGGATGAAGCTGAAGAATTTGTAAAAGAAATGTGTGAACGTTTATCTGAATCAGACCGGTTACTACCAGGCGGATATGTATACTTGTCTGATTTACTTGGACAACCAAGTGTTTTACGTCAAGTCGGGAAAATCATTGCAACGAAGTATTTAGAACAACCTATTGATGCTGTAATGACAGTAGCGACAAAAGGGGTTCCAATTGCTCAAGCAGTGTCAACGTACTTGAATGTACCATTTGTTATTGTACGTAGAGATTCCAAAATAACAGAAGGTTCTACTGTAAGTGTGAATTATGTTTCTGGATCGTCTGATCGTGTTGAAAAAATGGAATTATCTAAACGCAGCTTGAAACGTGGATCTCGAGTATTGATTGTAGACGACTTCATGAAAGGCGGCGGTACCGTTAACGGTATGAAGAGCTTGATTGAAGAATTTGAAGCAGAGCTGGTGGGCATCACAGTTTTTGCTGAATCTACTTTTAGCGGCAATAGAATGGTAGATGAGTATACATCCCTTTTATGTGTAGATGAAGTGAACGTTCGTGAAAAAACAATCCATGTACAACCAGGAAATTATTTTACCAATTAAAAAAAATAGCGAGGATAAAGGTGAGTCTAGTACCTTTTTCCTTGCTATTTTTAGTTGAGGCTTTCTTTCTTATTTTTAATTTGTAACAGAAGTATAAGCTATCTAATCCACATTACTTCTTGAAAACTGATTATGTATAAGCTATCATAAAATAGGAGACTTTGTAGTAAAAAAAGTCTTAGCCTAATTAAACTAAAATGGACAATAAAAAAAGAAGAACAAAATGAGATAGGAGTTTATATAATGCCACAACGTTATGCAGTGATATTAGCAGCAGGACAAGGTTCAAGAATGAAATCTAAGTTGTACAAAGTGTTGCACCCAGTTGCAGGTAAACCAATGGTTGGACATGTAGTGAGTCAAGTTGAAGCTGTAGGTGCAGATGAAATTGTAACGATTGTTGGGGTGGGCGCTGAGAAAGTAAAAGATTATCTTGGTTCACGTTCTGAATATGCTATTCAGTCTGAACAATTGGGAACAGGGCATGCTGTTATCCAAGCTGAAGAATTATTAAAAGATAAAGAAGGAACGACACTGGTTATTTGTGGGGATACACCACTTCTAACTGCTGAAACGTTAACACATTTATTTGATAATCACCAAGAACAAGGGGCAAAAGCAACTATTTTAACGGCACATGCAGAAAATCCTACTGGATATGGTCGAGTTATTCGTAATGAACTAGGAAATGTCGAAAAAATAGTAGAACAAAAAGATGCGAGTCCAGAAGAATTACAAGTACAAGAAATCAATACTGGAACCTATTGTTTTGACAATCAATTATTATTTGAAGCTCTTAAACAAGTTGGGAACGATAATGTTCAAGGGGAGTACTACTTACCAGATGTAATTGAAATATTAAAAAAACAAGAATACGTCGTTTCGGCTTATAAAATGGATAATGAAGAAGAAGCGTTAGGTGTAAATGATCGGATTGCTTTAGCTGAAGCAACGAAATTAATGAGAAGCCGTATCAATAAAAAACATATGCAAAATGGGGTTACCTTTATTGACCCGACAACAACGTATATTGATAGTGAAGTCGAAATAGGTTCGGATACGCTTATTGAAGCAGGTGTTAGTCTTAAAGGATCTACCACTATTGGAGAAGATTGTTTTATTGGTTCAAATTCTGAAATTTCAAATAGTGAAATAGGCAATCATGTTCAAGTGAAAAGTTCCACTATTGTAGATTCAATAATGTCAGCTAATAGCAACATAGGGCCATATAGTCACTTGCGTCCAAATAGCAAAATTGGAGATTCTGTTCACATTGGAAACTTTGTTGAAATCAAAAATGCAACAATTGGTCAAGATACTAAAGTAGGGCATTTAACGTATATCGGGGATGCAGATTTAGGGAAAAATATTAATGTAGGATGCGGCACTGTTTTTGTTAATTATGATGGGAAAAACAAACACCGTACAACTATTGGAGACAATGTATTTGTAGGCTGTAACGCTAACTTGGTCGCACCCATTACAATTGAAGAAAATGTTTACATTGCTGCTGGATCAACAATTACTAAAGATGTTCCTACTGAGTCTCTTGCCATTGCAAGAGCTCGTCAAGAGAATAAAGCGAACTATTTTGACCGGTTACCACATTAAAAATCGAATATAAATTGCTGAAATACTTGATTTTCAGTAAAAAAGTGACTACTATTAATATGATATGAAGTAAATAAGTTGTAAATAAAGAAAGTGGAGGTCACTATGTCAGAACAGTATTTTGATCCGAAGTTAAAGATTTTTGCGTTAAACTCTAATAAACCATTGGCAGAAAAAATTGCTAAATCGGTGGGAGTAGAATTAGGAAAACTATCTGTGGATCAATTCAGCGACGGAGAAATTAGAATCAATATTGAAGAAAGCATTCGTGGAGCGCATGTTTATATCATCCAATCAACATCTAGCCCCGTAAATGACAACTTAATGGAACTATTGATTATGATCGATGCTTTAAAACGTGCAAGTGCAGCAACAGTTAATATTGTTATGCCTTACTATGGTTATGCAAGACAAGACCGCAAAGCTCGTTCTAGAGAACCCATTACTGCAAAACTTGTTGCTAATATGATTACAGCTGCTGGAGCAGATCGTATGCTGACATTAGACCTACATGCTGCTCAAATCCAAGGCTTTTTCAATATGCCTGTTGACCACTTGGTAGGTGCCCCTCTTTTAGCAAATTATTTCTTAACTCAAGAAATTGTTACTGAAGAAGAAGATGTAGTTGTTGTTTCACCAGATCACGGTGGCGTAACACGTGCGCGCAAATTAGCGGAGTTCCTAAAAGCTCCAATTGCTATTATTGACAAACGTCGTCCTAAAGCAAATGTAGCAGAAGTTATGAACATTATTGGCAACGTAGAAGGCAAAAAATGTATCTTGATCGACGATATGATCGATACTGCAGGAACTATTACTTTAGCTGCCCAAGCTCTTTCTGAAGCGGGTGCTACTGAAGTTTATGCTTGCTGTACACACCCTGTTCTATCAGGTCCAGCTATCGATAGAATTCAAAACTCAGTAATCAAACAATTGATTGTTACAGATTCAATTTTCCTTCCGGAAGATAAAAAAATTGATAAAATTGTTGAAGTAAGTGTCAGCAATTTAATGGGTAACGCAATTACGCGTATCCATGAAAATAAATCAGTTAGTCCATTATTTGAAAGAAAATATACAGACGTAATAAAATAATTTAATTTATTATACGATCAAGCGAATTAAAAAATGTGATAAGAAAAAGGAAAACTTTCTTATCGCATTTTTTTGTTGCAATAGATGAACGACACGAGTAATCATCTTGCTGTCTAAATCAAAGATTGTTATACTTAACGCATTAGCTTCCTAGTAGAAAAATGGGAGAAATGGAGTCAAAAGACAATGAAAAAATTTAAAAATCAATTAGAATTGGTTCGTCCTTTTGATGGTATTATTGTTATTTTATTATTATTAGGATCTTTTATACCACTTATTATTTTTGGTTATTCTACTAAAAATATAGATGAAGATAGTTCTATTTATGCTGTCGTTATCATTGATGGAGAACCGGTTAAAGAAATAGAACTATCAGAAGATACATCCCATGAGACGTTTACTTTCTACCCATCAGAAGGGCAATATAATATTATTGAAGTTGATGGGACAAAAATTCGCAATAAAGAAGACAACAGTCCAGATCAAATAGCGGTGAAGACGGGTTGGATTAGTAAACCTGGTGAAACAGCTATTTGTTTGCCGCATAAATTAATTATTGAAGTGAAAGCCACGGATTCTTCAAAAGAAACAGATGATGATGTGATTATTCCACTCTAAAAATGTGTGATAAAAATACCTAAGAGTTAATCGCTAGATCTAAAAAACATAGACTAGCAAATATTTTTCGATAAGTTGGCGCTGATTTTGTTTTTAGAATCCATTTAAGAAAAATTAGATATATAAGAAGGAAGCTGAGACTTTTTTGTCTTAGCTTCCGTTTTTATGTTGACGTTAAATAAGAAATAGTGAAATTAAAAGATTAAATAATCATTCGATAAAAATAATAGCGATCACTATATATAGTAAATAATTCTCCTACATAAATGAGAATAAAATTATTTTCTTCTAAAGTTAGAGTTATTGAAGAAACATAGAAATTTCCATTCATAAAGAAACTAAAAAAATAAAAGACTTGAATAAAAAAATGATAGCGCTTATAATGTTTTTGAGAGCGGTTCGAAACGTTTCGATAAATTATTGAGGAGTGATACATTTGAATAAAAAAGAATTAGTTTCATTAGTAAAAAATATGACAATTGATGAAAAAATTGGACAATTGCAACAATTAACAGGAAATTTTTATACAGATTCTGAAGCAGAAATTACAGGACCACTAAATGAAAGCGGATTAACAACGGAAATGGTAGCAAACGCGGGTTCTGTTTTAGGCTTATCTGGAGCTGAAGAATTAATTGGAATCCAAAGAGACTATTTGGAAAGTAGCCGATTAAAGATTCCTTTATTATTTATGGCTGATATTATACATGGATATCGAACAATTTTTCCAATTCCATTAGGATTAGCTAGCTCATGGGATCCTATTTTAATGAAGGAAACTGCTGAAGTGGCTGCTAAAGAATCTGCTTTAAGTGGATTGCATGTGACGTTTTCTCCGATGGTTGATTTAGTTCGTGATCCTCGATGGGGAAGAGTTATGGAATCGACTGGTGAAGATCCTCTTTTAAATCGCCAATTTGCAAAAGCAGCAGTTGAAGGGTACCAAGGAGAAGATTTACGCAATGACTTAAATCGAATTGCAGCATGTGTCAAGCATTTTGCAGCGTATGGTGCTCCAGAAGGTGGACGTGAATACAATACGGTAGACATGTCTGAAAGAATGTTACGGGATATGTATCTTCCATCTTATAAAGCAGCAATTGATGCAGGTTCAAAATTAGTAATGACTGCTTTTAATACAGTTGACAGTATTCCAGCTACTGCTAATAAAAAACTGAATCGTGATATTTTACGTGATGAGTTTGGTTTTGACGGAGTTTTAATTTCTGATTGGGCTGCAATTAAAGAAGTAATTGCTCATGGAGTTGCAGGAAATGATAAAGAAGCTGCAAAATTGGCTTTAGAAGCAGGCGTTGACATTGAAATGATGACTTTTTGTTATCAACACTTTTTGAAAGATTTATTAGCAGAAGATTTGGTTTCCATCGATTTAGTTGATGAAGCAGTTTTACGAATTTTAGAATTAAAAGAGGATTTAGGTTTATTTGAAAACCCTTATCGTGGAGCAAATGCTGAAGCTGAAGAACGCTGGGTATTTAGTCAAGAACATCAGGACGTTGCTGAACGTGCAGCAAAAGAATCAATTGTTTTATTAAAAAACAATCAACAAGCTTTGCCAATTTCTGAAACAGAAAAATTAGCTCTAATAGGTCCCTTTGTTGATAATGGTGAAATTTTAGGTACTTGGTCTTGGAAGGGTAATCCAAAAGAAACAGAAACGATTAAGACTATTTTTGAACAAGAACCCAAGAAAATAGAAGCTAGTTATGTACCTATGGCTGATGTAAATAACTTAACTAAAGAAGAATTAAATGGAGCAATTAATGTAGCTCAAAAGGCAGATAAATTAGTTCTTTTATTGGGTGAAAATTTTATGATGAGCGGAGAAGCCTCAAGCCGTACTAATCTACAGTTGCCGCAAGCTCAGCTTGATTTAATTGCTGCATTAGCTGAATTAAATAAACCGATGATCCTAGTTTTATTTAATGGACGTCCACTAGAATTAACTGCAATCGAACCACAATTTGAAGCTATTATTGAAGCTTGGTTCCCTGGAACAAAAGGAGCAAAAGCGTTACATGATATTTTATTTGGAAAAGTTAACCCAAGTGGTCGCTTAACGATGTCATTCCCTAGAAATGTAGGACAAGTTCCTATTTACTATAATCATTTTAATACAGGGCGTCCAATTGACTATGATGATTTAGAAAATAAATACGTTTCTAAATATTTAGATGTGGCTAATACACCGCTCTATCCTTTCGGTTATGGTTTAAGTTATTCAAATTGTTCTTATGGGACTCTTGCCTCAACTAAGGAAACGTACCGAATGTCTGAAAAAATTGAAATTAGTCTAGATGTGACAAATAATGGCAACAGAGCGGCAAAAGAGACGGTACAATTATATACTCGCGATATAGTTGGTCAAGTAGTTCGACCAGTGAAAGAATTAAAGGGATATCATAAAATAGATTTGGCACCAAATGAAACAAAAAAAATTAGCTTTACATTAGATAGCAATGATTTAGCATATGTTCATTCAGACTTAACATTAACAACAGATAGTGGTGAATTTGAAATTATGGTTGGACCAAATAGTGAGGAAGTACAAACTATTCTTATTCATTTAACTAAGTAGGAGGATTCCATGACAATTCAAGACAATAACTATATTGAATTAAAAAAAGATAATACGACTTTTCGCTTTTTAGCAACAGGCGACCTATTTGATGCCTATCATCATGATGTAATGATTAATCAAGTGAAAAGCAATCCCATTGATGGATCAATGAATAACTTATATTTGCGCTTTTTTACGGAAAATGAAGTAACAGAAGTTTATCCACTGATTGGCGTTTCTAGTCAAAGCCAACTTAAGGTGAATCAGCAACAATTAAAATATACAGGTCAAGTTAAAGGGGTATCTTATGAAGTTCTATTTACTCTAGCTACTGAAAATACCTGGTTTTGGGATATCACTCTAAATGGCAGCAATCAAACAGTCGACATAATATACGGTCAAGATGTGGGAATGGCTTATACGGGAGCGTTACAGTCTAATGAAGCTTATACTTCACAGTATTTAGATCACAAAGTATTTGAAGAAAAAGGATATTACACAATTGCTTCAAGGCAAAACCAAAAACAAGGAGAAAATAATCCTTATCTAGAACAAGGTTCATTAACAGGAGCCATTCACTACGTGACTGATGGTTATCAATTTTTTGGCAAAGAGTATAAATTAACTAATCAGCCAGCTGCTTTAAAAAAAGAAAATTTAGTAAGTGAAGTCTACCAATATGAATTTGCTTATATTGGCTTGCAGTCAACAAAAGTTATTTTAGATCAAACGAGAAAGATAAGTTTCTATGGCTTAATCAAAGAAAGCCATCCTGAAGCAGTAACACAGTTAGAGTTTAAAGAAGAGCTAGCTAAGGCGGCTTCTATTGTAAATAACATGGAAACTTCCTTTTCCCCTGTAGAAGTATTACGCCGTAACAAATTGTTTAGTCAAGACTTGCTAACGGGTACTAAGTTTACTACAGCAGACATCGATTATTATTTTCCAAAAAGACAAGCAGAAGAAAAAAAAGACAATCAATTGCTATCCTTCTTTACTGAAACAAATGAACACATCGTTTTACAAGATAAAGAATGCCAAATGGAACGTTCTCATGGACATATCGTGATGAGCGGTACGAATACCAGTATTTATCAAGAAACAATGACAAGTACTTCTTATATGTATGGTTTATTTCAAGCGCAAATTGTTTTAGGAAATACGTCTATGAATAAATTTAATACTAATGCCAGAAATGCATTGAATTTTTTCAAAACATCAGGACAACGTATATATATTAAACGTGCAGAACAATTTCATTTATTAACCATGCCTTCAGCTTATGAATTAGGTTTTAACTACGCTAAATGGTTTTATAAGTTAGATAATGATATGTTAATAGTAACAGTGTATACAGCAACAGATACAACAGAAATCAAAATGAAAGTAACTTCAACTAAAGAAATTGAATATGAATGGTTA